>JALRHB010000180.1 GCA_023253245.1 Polynucleobacter sp.
CACAGTTCTACTTCCGTACTACGGACGTTACTGGTTCAATCGAGTTGCCAAAAGATAAAGAAATGGTGATGCCGGGTGATAACGTAACAATCACCGTCAAACTCATCGCCCCAATTGCGATGGAAGAAGGTTTGCGTTTTGCGATCCGTGAAGGTGGCCGTACAGTTGGCGCCGGTGTGGTTGCAAAGATTTTGGCTTAATAGCTTTAATAAAGGGGTGTAGCTCAATTGGCAGAGCGTTGGTCTCCAAAACCAAAGGTTGGGGGTTCGATGCCCTCCGCCCCTGCCACGATTTGAACTGAAAGCAATATGTCTCAACAAACAGCAAGTCAATCTGAAGAAAAAAGTAGCTGGGTATCTATCCTGGCTGCTTTAATTGTCGTTGCAGCGTTGGTGCTTTATTACACGCTTGCCGACCAATCGATGTTGGTTAGATTGGCAATTTTGTTTGGCGGCATTGCTTCTGCAGTTTTACTTGTGGCAATCTCTCCGGATGGGCGTCGCTTTATCGCCTACGCAAAAGATTCTTGGTATGAAGTAAAAAAGGTTGTTTGGCCGACTCGCAAAGAGACTACCCAAATGACTCTAGTCGTATTTGGCTTTGTTGTGATCATGTCTTTATTTTTGTGGATCGCAGACAAATTAATTGAATGGCTAGTTTTTTCAGTCTTTTTAGGCTGGAAGTGAGTAAGAAAAATGACTGATTCTGAATTGGCCGCAAATCCTCAAGCTACTGGCAATATGCGCTGGTATGTTATCCATGCTTATTCTGGCATGGAGAAAAGTGTGAAACGTGGTCTAGAGGAGCGTATTGCTCGCTCAGGGATGGCCGATAAGTTTGGCCGTATTTTGGTTCCCTCCGAGGAGGTTGTCGAAATTAAATCGGGCAGTAAGTCTGTTTCCGAGCGCCGTTTTTTCCCCGGCTATGTTCTTATTGAGATGGAAATGACAGATGAAACCTGGCATTTGGTGAAAAATACGCCGAAAGTAACGGGTTTTGTTGGTGGCGTGCGAAACCGTCCAAGTCCGATTTCTACAGCAGAAGTCACCAAAATTATGGATCAGATGCAGGCTGGTGTAGACAAGCCTAAGCCCAAGACTCTATTTGAGGTGGGCGAGATGGTTCGCGTCAAAGAAGGCCCATTTACAGACTTTCACGGCAATGTTGAAGAAGTGAACTATGAGAAGTCAAGATTGCGCGTTTCTGTTACAATTTTTGGCCGCGGTACCCCAGTTGAGCTGGAGTTTGGTCAGGTAGAAAAGATGTAAAAACAAGGACTTAGTCCGATTTTGCAGCGCAATAGCAGTAGAAGTAATAGCGTATTAGTTGGTTATTTAGATTTTGTATTTAACCGAGGAGCGGAGCTAGAAAGCCAAAAACTAGCAATGCGTTTACTCAACGGCGGTCTTTCCTAATGAGGTTAGGCGCGCTTTAAGGAGCAACACATGGCAAAGAAGATCATTGGCTTTATTAAGCTGCAGATCCCTGCAGGTAAAGCAAACCCATCACCACCTGTGGGCCCAGCATTGGGTCAACGTGGCCTCAACATTATGGAATTCTGCAAGGCGTTTAATGCTCAAACTCAGAGCATGGAGCCTGGCCTGCCAATTCCAGTTGTGATTACAGCATTTGCTGATAAGAGCTTCACATTCATCATGAAGACTCCTCCAGCGACCATCATGATTAAAAAGGCTGCGAAGATCGAAAAAGGATCACCACGTCCTCATACGGATAAGGTTGGAAAAATTACTCGTGCTCAAGCAGAAGAAATTGCTAAAGCAAAAATGCCAGATTTGACAGCTGCCGATATGGATGCTGCTGTTAGAACAATCGCTGGTAGCGCCCGTTCCATGGGCATCACTGTGGAAGGACTCTAATCATGACTAAATTATCTAAACGCGTTAAAGCGATTCAATCTAAAGTAGATCGTAATAAATTTTATGCATTAGAGGATGCATTGAATCTTGTTAAAGAATGTGCAACTGCAAAGTTTGATGAGTCTATCGACGTTGCTGTTCAGTTGGGGATTGATGCAAAAAAATCTGACCAAGTGGTACGCGGTGCTGTTGTGCTCCCAGCCGGTACAGGTAAACACGTTCGTGTTGCTGTTTTTGCACAAGGCGAAAAAGCCGAGCAAGCTAAGGCTGCAGGTGCAGAGATTGTTGGCATGGAAGATTTGGCAGATCAAATCAAGGCTGGCAAAATCGACTTTGATGTTTTAATTGCATCCCCTGATACCATGAAGATTGTTGGTACTTTAGGTCAAGTACTAGGCCCACGTGGTTTGATGCCTAATCCAAAAGTAGGCACTGTAACTCCAGATGTTGCAACTGCTGTGAAGAATGCAAAAGCAGGTCAAGTGCAATTCCGCGTAGATAAAGCCGGTATTGTGCATGCGAGCATCGGCCGTCGCTCTTTCGAGCCAGCAGCCTTGAAATCTAATTTGCTCGCTTTGCTTGAGGCTCTGAATAAAGCCAAGCCTCCTGCATCTAAGGGTGTTTATTTGAAGAAGGTTGCCGT
>JALRHB010000181.1 GCA_023253245.1 Polynucleobacter sp.
CGACGAAGTGCACCGCAAGCTCGTGCATTACAACACGATCTCATCAGGATCGGGGGGGTCATGCAGCGATTTAACGCGCGAGGTAGAAAGTTATTCGATGACAAACTCCGCGACAACGTCGGGGGCGAGCGCGAGCGGCGTGCTCCCGTCGACGATGACTCGACTGTCGTCGACGAAGATAACGTCGACGATGACCACAACGCGAGTTCAGATGGGTGACCAAAGCTTTAATCAGCTGAATCAGTACATATTGATCAAGGATCTCGGCCGTGGGGCGCATTCCAAGGTGAAGTTGGCGATGAATCAATTGGATAATCATTTGTACGCGATTAAATGGACGGATGCTCGTGCAAACTCATTGAAGGCGGTGCGGAAAGAGATTGCGGTGCTGAAGAAGTTGAATCACCCAAATATTCGTACAATGCATGAGGTGATTGACGACGCTGAGCAGAAAGAGCTGATTTTAGTATTAGAGTATTGCCAAGAAGGGCCGATTTTCACTAGGTATAATCGGGTGCCCGTCGAGGAAAACACATTATTGAGTTATACGCGCGATATCGTGCTAGGATTGGATTATTTGCACTCATTGAACATTGCTCATATGGATTTGAAGCCAGAGAACATGCTCAAGTGCACGGGTGGTCAAGTCAAGCTTGCAGACTTTGGTGTGAGTTTTATTCATGACCTGGTTTCGTCCTCGGGCGTGGCCAAGCGCATGGTGGGAACTCCAGCATTTTTAGCACCAGAAGTCCTCGCAGAGGCAGGTTATGACCCATTTAGGGCTGACATATGGTCACTCGGAGTATGCATGTATAATATGGCGTGTGCACAGCTACCATTCACGGGGAAAACGGTGTTTCAGATTGTAGCCATGGCGCTGGCACAAGACCTCACCTTCCCGGTTGAGCCACAGCTGTCGGATGACTTTAAGGACCTGTTGCGTAAGATGCTGTGTGTCGATCCAGTAACACGATTAGACATTGCAGGCGTGATGGCTCATCCTTGGATTACGAGTAAGGGTGAGAAACCCTTGGATCGTCCACTCACAGAATCTCCACACGCCGTCGTCGAGGTTACAGAAGAGGAAATTGCCAGCGCTATTCGGACCGATCCTTTGGCGGCAGTCTTGCAACCAGCGTTCAATTTGGTGGAATTCAAGGACGGTGATATTCTCATGCGTAAAGGAGATATTGGAGAAGTCATGTATTTCATCAATAAGGGCGAATGTGATGTGTTGATTGACGCTTTGGGGGTTGACTTGGACACCATTGCTGAGGAAGAGTCTGACGTCTTGGTCGTGCGAGTAGCAGGGGAAATTGTGGGAGAAATTGCCTTTCTCAAGGCAATGGAAGGAATAAGAGAAAAACGTCCAGACATCCGTGGTTATCGCACGGCTACGGTGAGAGCAAGAGGGCCAGTGGAATGCCTCGCAGTAACGGTCGCTGACATGCTTGTTGCGCTTGGGAACGATGAGTTTTCGCGCATGCGTATCTTACGTAGCGCGAGCTCCAAGTTGGATCAGAATGAAGAAGTTCGGTTGCAAATTAATGCACAGCAAACCGCTCAAGACGTCGTCACCCCTAAGGCCTTTAATCCGTCTAGAAAGCTCAAAGTTTTATATGCCGAGGATAGCATGCCGACACAAATGATCGTGAAAGCATTCTTCAGGAAAATTGGCAACGTGGACTTGCAAATCGTGAGTGATGGTAAAAAAGCTGTAGATGCGTGCAAACAAGGCCTTGACGTTGACTTGATTTTGATGGATTGTCAAATGCCCGTGCTAGATGGGCTGGAGGCAACGCGGCAAATTCGACTTCTTGAGTTAGACATTGCCAAAGTACCGATTGTTGGCGTTTCATCGGGTATCCAGGGTATGAGCAAGGATGAATGCATGGCGATTGGTATGAACGATTTCGTTCTCAAACCGCTGAACGTGCAGCTTCTCATGGACGTAGTCAGATCGAATCTTCCTCACTTGTTTGAGACGTAGTTAGCGCTTGCAGAACAGAAAATTATTTAATTTTACAACATGCCTAAAAGCTACATCTTTTTCACGATCTTTTTCGCCATGGAAAGCGATGCCGCACTCCAAAGAGCTCGTTCGAGACGGCTCACGGTTAATGTGTTCGATTTGTCATTCAATTCTTCACATTTGCGCGTCATCGCGTGCAAAAAGTCACGATATCGCGCAAGCGTGTAGTTGCTTGCTTTGCTTCCGATCGCCACGACGAACGCTTCATCGGAATAGAATGCAAATCGTTCATCTACAATTGCCATTACAGCCGAAGCCGTTGCTGGACCACATCCTCTTAGATCGGTCAGCGGTGCGAGCGCGCTAATCATTTCTGCTTCGCTTTTAGCCGCGCGAGCCTTAGCGAACGCCAATGTACTCGCCTCACGCACAGTGTCATCTTTCAACTCTTTCGCGCGGTTCAGCAGTCCAGGTCTATTTTTCCCTCGTGTGAGTTTCCAATCGACGATCTTCACGTACTCAT
>JALRHB010000182.1:0-361 GCA_023253245.1 Polynucleobacter sp.
GCACCTAAGATATTCTTCAGCGCTCTGGATATTGGTAGGCGCTTTATTAATCGTTTTTGGCATAAAGCTTTTGTTTTAAGAGTTAAACACTTCATTAGGCTTAACGAAGCCAACGTAATAAACGTTGCACCCTTTTTCCATAAGGTGGTCGCATTAGCTTTGTACCTCGAAAAATATTCAAACCTAATAAGCCTCGTACCTCTAATATTGACTTGCGGTGACTAAATGTTTCAAAACCAGTTTTTCCATGGTATGCCCCCATCCCGCTTGCGCCAATTCCTCCAAAGGGAAGATCTTCGACTGCACCATGTAGCAGGGTATCGTTGATAGTGACGCCTCCCGAGCGGGTGTTATCCAGTAC
>JALRHB010000182.1:371-2479 GCA_023253245.1 Polynucleobacter sp.
ATACTTTGCGCAGAACCTTTTTATCTTTTCCAAACCAATAAAGAGCAAGGGGCTTTGGTCGAGTATTGACATACTCGATAGCTTCATCAGCGTTTTTAACGGAGATGATGGGAAGAATGGGGCCAAAGATTTCTTCCTGCATGATGAGAGAGTCGGCTACGACATTCTCTAGGGCGACCGGCATAAATTTCTCTTCCGAATACTCAGCTTGATCAAGCAGGGGAATCACTTTAGCCCCCCGATTTTGCGCATCTTGAACGAGGTGATGCCACCGAGCTAGTTGCTGCTCATCAATTGCATTAGTAAATTCTCGCGGATTTGAGAATTGCTTTTGAGAAGCTTTTTGTAGTTCCGCAATAAAAGTCTTAGCGTCATTCTCTTTAATGAGTACATAGTCAGGCGCAATGCAGGTTTGACCACTATTAATAAGTTTTCCATAAACAATGCTTGCTGCAGCATCCTTGAGATTGGCTGACGAATCAACGATAGCAGGAGACTTGCCGCCCAACTCTAGGGTGACAGGAGTGAGATGATCTGCTGCTGCTCGCATTACTTTTTTACCAATATTCTCTGAACCTGTAAAAAAGAGATGGTCAAAAGGAAGTGCAGCAAAAGATTCAGCTAGTTCTGTGCCACCAGTAGTGACACAAAATTCACTTGGATGAAAGTACTCCTGAATTAAGGAGGCCAAGAATCCTGAGGTTCGAGAGCTTCTCTCGGAAGGTTTGAGCCATACTCGATTACCGGCTGCAAAAGCTGCAATTGCTGGAACGATTGCTAGCTGAACCGGGTAGTTCCAAGGACTCATGATGCCAACTACGCCAATTGATTGCATTTGCGTCCAGGCATGTGATGACCCTAAAAATCTAGGCGTCTCCACTAATTGAGGCTTCAACCACTCTTTTAAGTGTTTGCGGGTATGTTTGCAGGCTTGATAAATCATTTGAAATTCAGTTAGCCTACTTTCAATTGGGTTGCGAACGCCAAAGTCCGCTTCTAGAGCTTTGCAGATTTTTTCCTCATTAAGCCCAATCATTTTCTCGATGCGCCCAATTCGCTCAAGTCTTACCTCTAAGCTAGGGTTGGGATCCGCGGTGTAAGCAGCTTTGATTTCATCTAATTGAAGTGTGAAGCGATTGATAGACATAAGGATGATTTAGTCACAAGCAAATGTTTGAATAAGGCGTTAGGATAAAGCCATGAATGAAAATTTAGAAAAAAGCAGGGAGAGCTTGGAGCGAGCCACTTTAGGCGGCGGTTGTTTTTGGTGTCTTGAGGCGATTTACCAGCAAATTTCGGGGGTCCAGGTGGTTATCTCGGGCTACGCCGGTGGTGCCATACCGAACCCCGACTATGAGTCAGTTTGCTCTGGTTCGACAGGCCATGCAGAAATTGTGGATGTCTATTTTGATCCCCAGATCGTGTCTTATCGAGACTTATTAGAAATCTTTTTTGTCATTCATGATCCCACAACTCTGAACTATCAAGGTAATGATCATGGCACTCAATATCGTTCTGTGATTTTTACGCACAGCGATGCACAAAATAGAACTGCGCACGAAGTGCTAAAGGAGTTAGGACAAGCAAAGATTTATGCAAAACCGATCGTGACAGAAATTACTTCCGCACCAGTGATTTATCCTGCTGAAGATTATCACCAAAACTTTTTCCGCAGAAACCCTTATCAAGGTTACTGTATGGCGGTAGTAGCGCCTAAATTAGCCAAATTTAGAGCAAAGTTTCAAAATCTGATTGCCCCAGATTACCAATAGCGCAATTCTGATTTAGGGGGCTAGTCGAGTAATGTTCCAGTTGCCATCATCTAATTGGTAATGAATGCGGTCATGGAGTCGCGATGGACGACCTTGCCAGAATTCAATTTCAGTGGGTTTTAGGCGATATCCACCCCAGTGCGCTGGACGGGGAGGTTTGTCACCATACTGCTGAGCAAATTTTCTTTCAGCCTCCTCAAGAAATTCTCGATTAGGGATAGTTTTGCTTTGCGGGGACGCCCAAGCTCCAATGCGAGAGGCTGCTGGACGCGAATGAAAGTAAGTATCGCTTTCAGCGGCGCTAACTTTTTCAACAAGCCCTTTAACGCGCACTTG
>JALRHB010000183.1 GCA_023253245.1 Polynucleobacter sp.
AAAGAACGCTTTCAACCCCAACGGCTTGAGCCTTAATTACTAGAATGCCTTCGCCATTGACTGAGCCCCCAATCACTTTGGAGCCCACTGCTTTTTTCACTGCGTTACTCTCGCCGGTGAGTAAAGACTCATCGACATGGCTTGATCCATAAACGATTTCGCCATCAACAGAAATACGTTCCCCTGGCATTGCGAGCACTTGATCACCGGGCAAGACTTGCTCGAGAGGTAAATTACGATATTGCTCTGAACTTAGTGCATCGCCAATGTTCCATTGGGGGTTGAGTACTTTGGCTTGCTCGGGCCATAGCTTTTGCAGGGCGCGAATCGCCTCGCTAGTTTGTTGTTTTGCTCGTGCCTCTAGCCATTTGCCTAGTAGCACCATGCAAATAATGATGGCCGATCCTTCAAAGTAAAGCTCATGGGTACGAGTCGAGCTTAATAGTAGATACAAGCTCAGACCATAAGCCGCACTAGTACCAAGTGCAACTAATAAATCCATATTTCCAGCGCCAGCCACTAGGGATTTGAACCCGGCTTTGTAAAAGCGCCAACCGAGAATGAATTGCACTGGGGTTGCCAAGGCTAGTTGCCACCAGCCTGAGAGGGACCAATGAATACCAAAAGGCATGAGCAGCATTGGAATAGTAAGTGGGATCGAGAGTATGAAGCTAATCAGGACTCGACCAAAGCCGTCGGCTGCCCAGAATGATTTATCTAAATTTTTTGCTAAATGCCCGCGTAAGCTACTTTCGCTTGCTTCATAGCCAGTCTTTTGCACAATTCCAATTAGCTCGTTCAGGGTGGTTTGAGAGCCTGGTTTAATGCGTATACGCGCCTGCTCTGTGGCAAGATTAACTGAGGCCACCTCAACTCGAGGATCCTTATTCAGAGCCTTTTCTACTCTGGCAACACATGAAGCACAGGTCATTCCCCCAATATCGAGGGTAAAAAATTCAGGAGATGTCAGTTTATTGCTGCTCATGTATTAGATAATCCACCTTAAGGCGCCAAAAAGCCATTGAATACATTATTTTGACAGCTCCAAAAGGAACGATATGCAAACTCTCAAAGTCTCCGGGATGACATGCGGCGGTTGTATTAAGGCTATAACACGTGCTATTCAGGATCAAGACCCTCAAGCTCAGGTTCAGGCTGATTTGGGAACACAGGTGGTGAAGCTGGAAACAAGCTTATCTCCAGAACTTGCAGCCCGGCTCATTGAAGACGCTGGTTTTCCAGTGTTAAGGTGAAAATATTCTCGTTTTAAGCATTTTTTTGCAGGTGCGGTTAATCTACCTACTATTCAATGATTTGCACTGATGCAAACGGATATCGCCTTTTTAGGTGATATTTACTATGGGAGAAAGTTGTGGCGGTTACTGTAGAAGCTGTTCAAGCAGCCTTAAAAGGTTTGATAGACCCAAATACTCAGATTGACTATGTAACAGGAAAATGCGTCAAAAATTTGCGTGTTGAGGGTGAAGACATTAGCTTAGAAATCGTTTTAGGTTATCCAGCTAAAAGTCAATTTGATGCTATCCGCAAGACGGTTATCGCTACTCTGCGCGATATACCTGAGGTAAAGAATGTTAGTGTGACCGTGAGTACTCAGGTTGTGGCGCATGCCGTGCAGCGTGGCGTCAAATTGCTGCCTGGTGTAAAAAATATTATTGCTGTTGCTAGTGGTAAGGGTGGGGTTGGTAAGTCAACTACCGCAGTGAACCTCGCATTGGCGTTAGCTGCTGAAGGTGCACAAGTCGGGATGTTGGACGCTGATATTTATGGTCCTAGTCAACCGATGATGCTTGGAATTACTGGAAGGCCGGAGTCTATCGAAGAAAACACTATTGAACCGATGGAGGGCCATGGCCTGCAAGCAAGCTCTATTGGTTTTCTGATTGATGCAGATGCTCCAATGGTTTGGAGGGGCCCAATGGTGACTTCCGCCTTAGAGCAATTGCTCAGACAAACCCGTTGGCGCGATTTAGATTACCTCATCGTCGATATGCCACCAGGCACAGGGGATATCCAGTTGACGCTAGCGCAAAAAGTGCCTGTCACTGGAGCAGTGATTGTCACTACGCCTCAGGATATTGCCTTATTGGATGCCCGCAAGGGGCTAAAGATGTTTGAGAAGGTTGGGGTGCCTATTATTGGCATTATTGAAAATATGAGTACTTATGTTTGTCCAAGCTGTGGTCATGAGGAGCATATCTTTGGTACCGGTGGCGGAGACAAAATGTGTCAAGAGTATGGAGTAGATTTCTTGGGTGCTTTACCTCTGAATTTATCTATTCGCGAGCAAGCAGACGCCGGTTTACCTACAGTAGTTGCTGATCCGGATAGTCCCATCAGTAATATCTATAAAGCAATTGCAAGACAGGTTGCTATTAGAGTCGCAAAACTATCTAAAGATATGAGTAGCAAGTTTCCTAGCATTGTTATTCAAAATACCTAAGTCATATGAAATTTGCC
>JALRHB010000184.1 GCA_023253245.1 Polynucleobacter sp.
TATCTGCATTGCCTGCAATATACGCTGAATGCTTGTGGTAACCATTGTGAGCAATCGATAAGCCAATTTCATGTAAGTTGGCCGCCCATTGCAATAAGGCAATATTGTCATCGCGATCTTCTGCATCCGGCTTGGGCAGCTGCGCTAGAAATTCTGCAGCATGTACTCCCACCCTCTTTGCCTGCTCTCGATCGACAGCGTAACGTTGCATAAATTGCTCCACTGTGACAAAGCGCATATCATGATGTTGAGAGCGGCCGAGCAAGTCATACAACACTCCTACTCGTAAAGCGGCATCGGTTACCTCCATGGTCTCAATACCTAGCTCATCAAAGACGGCAATCATGATGGCTAAGCCGCCTGGCCAAACAGCCCTGCGATCGTCTTTAAGGCCCTGCAGCTCAACCTGACTGAGATTTTCATACTTGAGAAGGTGCTTCTTCATTGCCCTCAAGCCATCGCGAGTAATGAGGCCGCTAGCACCATTGACACGGCCCATAGTCAGACCTTCGTTCTGCTGGCCATTGAAGTTATTTTCAGCGATTAAATCCGCTAAAGCACGAGCAGTTCCAGAGGAGCCGATAACCTGCTTCCAGCCACTCTTTAGATAAGCACCAGAGATTACCTGAATCTCACGACGTGCTGCTAATTCAGCCTCTTTAAAGGCATGAGCGTCAATATTACCCTTTGGGAAAAATCGGAGGCTGTGCGAAACACAACCGATATACAAACTCTCCATGAGTTTGGGCTCATAGCCTTTACCAATAATGAACTCTGTAGAGCCTCCACCGATATCAACTACCAAACGATTACCCTGTACTGCAGATACTTCATGGGCGGCGCCAATGTATATCAGACGTGCCTCCTCTACACCGGCAATCACTTCAATCGGAAAACCCAATGCCTCTTCAGCATCCCGAATAAAGCTAGATGCATTTTTCGCAACACGCAAGGTATTGGTAGCAACCGCACGCACGTTTGCTGAATCAAAGCCACGAATACGCTCACCAAATCGGCGAATAGCCGCAAGTCCACGCTGATAGGCTTCATTACCCAGTAATTTGTTATCTGTTAAACCAGCCGCAAGGCGCACTGACTCACGCAGCGTGTCAATTGGGCGCAATTGAGTGCCTGAAGGTGTTTTGACAACCTGGGCTACCAGCATGCGAAAGCTATTAGATCCCAAGTCGACAGCTGCGACTAGGTCGCTCGAAATACCCCCTGAAATGTTTTTATCAACAGCCAAAATGGTTCCAGTAGTCAGGTGAAAGTAGCGTAAATATGTCTATTTTATGAAACTCTCATGACATATTCATGAAAATGGGCTCCGACCCACCAGCAAAGGCTCAGGCGGCTAGATTTTGCTCTGGGCTAGCGCAATCTCTATTCCCAAAGCAACACAATATGCAGCAATCTTCCGATTTGGTCCTTAAGAGGTTATTACAAGATGGGCAGCGATAAAGATGCAAAGAGCCGCCCTCAGGGATCTCCAGCGCATCGTGTGCCCGACAATGTGGGCAAGTAATGATGGCATTCTGTGTTTGATTCTGTATATTCACGACCTAAATCATGACGGGTAAATATTTCAGGATTAAGACAGGGCTAATCCTCAATGAACTTTGCCAACAATGTCTGAACTAGAGAAACTTACTTCTATAGTGGATGGTGTGCAATTTTTCTTGAAGGTCTAATCTTTCAAGTGTATCAATAGGAAGATCCATTAACAGCTCTATTCTGTTACGCAATCCAATTTCCACTTGCTTAAATGCATGTAACATTGCATTTACATTACTAGCTTCAATAGATGTTGGATCAGGAAACCCCCAGTGAGCAGTTGATGGATGTCCAGGCCAATACGGGCAATCCTCGCCCATTGCTGCGTCACACAAGGTAATAATAAAGTCCATCCTTGGAGCGCCTTCTCTGCCAAACTCATCCCAACTCTTACTTCTTAAAAGTTGTGTAGGGTACCCAATTGATTTAGCGATCTCAACAGCATAAGGATGAACGTTTCCAGAAGGATTAGCTCCCGCCGAGAAGCCAATGAAACGGCCATGACTCAAGGTACTCGCTAGAGCCTCAGCAATGATTGATCTTGCTGAATTACGGTTACACAAAAATAAAATGTTGTATTGCTTATCCATACATCGACTAGTTAAACTAATTCATCAAGATTTAATGTGTATCTGTTATCCAGCAAAAAATTAGGAGATCGATCAACCCCATGAAATTGTTGTTCAGGTTTTTTGTCTTTAAGTTTTGATTTTTCATCCAATGTAAAAACAGTTTGACTGCGAAAAACATTAGACAAATCTAATTTTTTAAATTCAAGCATGGTTCATTCAGAGATTAATGAAGAAGTAAATATCCTATTGATTTAATATTTCAATTTAATTACCACGCATCGCAGAAGATATAACTAGGTTGTATCGAGTTACATCAAGGCGTAATAATTAGCCTGT
>JALRHB010000185.1 GCA_023253245.1 Polynucleobacter sp.
CACAGCAAATTCAGGGTGAGTTGAGTGAATTGCGCCAACAGATAGAGCAGTTAAGCCAAGCCCAAGACCAGGTCTCTGGGGAGTTAGCTCAATCTGAAGAATCTAAGCTAGGTTTACAAGAAAATCTTACTGTTGCTCAGGAAAAGCTAGAGTTAGCCACTCAAGAGCGTGATGGTCTTCGTGAGGCTTTGCGAGCAGCAGAAATGTCTGCCCAAGAAGCGGCATTTACGACGCGCTCACTTCAGCAGCGCATCGCAGATCTACAACGCGATCAAAGTACTGCGCGTATACAGATTATGGAAATTCAAGATAAGCAGGCAAGCTCTGAGCAAGAACTTGCAAGCTTGAGTGATGAAGAGGCTCAGGATAAGTTGCAGGACTTATTGCTGGCTCGCAGTGCACGTGAGGCAGCTTTAGCGAATGCCCGCACTGAGCAAGATGCTCTATTGCATCAATTGCGTGAAGCCGATGAAGTCCGCATGCAGATCGAGCGTAGCTTGCAACCCATGCGCGATAAAGTAGTGGATTTGCAATTACGTGAACAAGCTGCCCGTTTGAATTACGAGCAGTTTGCGACCTTGCTCTCAGATGCGGAGGCCGATCTTACGGCGCTTGAGGCCAGTTTTAGCCCTGATTTGAAGGTCGGGGCTTTGCAAAGCGAGGTTAATCGCTTAAATACTGAGATTCAGTCTTTGGGTCCAGTCAATATGGCTGCTTTAGATGAATTAGCTAGCTCACGTGAGCGCAAGCAATTCCTTGACGCCCAGTCAGCTGATTTGAATGAGGCGATGCAGACTTTGACTGATGCGATTGCAAAGATTGATTCTGAAACACGGGACTTATTGCAAGGTACGTTTGATCAGGTTAATGCACATTTTGGAAAACTCTTCCCAGAATTATTTGGTGGTGGTCATGCAGAGTTGGTAATGACTGGCGAAGAAATTTTGGATGCTGGTGTTCAGGTGATGGCGCAACCTCCAGGTAAGAAAAACAGCTCTATTTACCTTCTTTCTGGTGGTGAAAAAGCTTTAACTGCGATTGCCTTAGTCTTCTCCTTGTTCTTGTTAAACCCAGCTCCATTCTGTTTGCTTGATGAGGTCGATGCGCCGCTGGATGATGCAAATACCTTGCGTTATGCGCAGCTAGTGGCCAAAATGTCAGACAAGACCCAGTTTTTGTTTATTTCGCATAACAAGATTACTATGGAAATTGCCCATCAGCTTATTGGCGTGACAATGCAAGAGCAGGGTGTATCTCGTATCGTTGCTGTCGATATCTCATCTGCTGTGTCAATGGTGGAGGCCGCGTAAGTGGATCTAGAGCAAATCATGACAATGCTTGGTTTGTCTGACTTGCAATTCGCTTTGGCAGCAATTGGTTTGCTGATTTTATTATCAGTGGCCATCTTTAACATTGTCTACGCTCGAAAACGTCGCAAGGAAAAATTAGCTGCTAATTTTTCTGGTGAAGAGCAAGTCTTACGCGAGCCTTCCTTTGGCCCTGGATTTGCGGATGCTCAAGAAAGGGCGGAGCCTTCTTTTGGTGACATGAATGATGTTTCTGTGGCTGCAAGGTTTTCTATAGATCCTAGAATTGACTGTGTCATCACATTACGTTTTGATGAAGCTATCAGTGGCGCTGAAATTCTTGAGGAAATTAATGCTTGGGAGACTGAATCTAGCGCTATTACTTCGCGCTGGATATTTGAGGGCTTGAATGCAGATGTCGATGCGGCCGAGGATTGGGAGGAATTACGGTCTGAAGGTTCGTATTCAGAGCTGCAATTAGCAATTCAGTTGGCTAGTCGTCGTGGACCAATTGGAGTTTTAGAGCTCTCTGATTTCTGCTCCAGAGCACAAGCGCTTGCTGATACCTTGGGTTGTCAGATTGATATGCCCAGCGTTAATACGATGCTAGAGAGTGCAAAAGAACTAGATGCGATGGCCGCTGAAAGTGATATACAACTCAGCATTAATGTCCTGTTTGATGAGCCTTGCCCATGGGCAAACTTCGATGCCCTAATGCGTCAACGTGGATTTAAGTTATCTCGTAACGGCCGCTCTTATGAATTTGCAAGCAATGAGGCAATCATTTTTGTTAGCGCGGAAATTGACCCAAATCAGCCCGTAAGGCAAGTGACATTGTTGCTCGATGTCCCACTTGTCGGGGCTCAAGAGCGGGCCTTTGAACGTATGTTAGGTGAGGGGGTTGAGATTGCGCAAGCTGCTCATGGGCGACTGGTTGATGACAATGGCATTAATCTCACTGAGGCGGCGGTCATTAGCATTCGTCAGCATCTTGATGGGTTATATGCCAATCTTGAAAAGAGCGGTGTTCCTGCCGGCTCTTCTACCGCAAGCAGACTCTTTAGTTAAGGAATCGTTTTGTCGCCAACTAGTCCGACAAATTTAGCGGATCGATACGCATTCTTGCAAGCAGAACTAGCACGCT
>JALRHB010000186.1 GCA_023253245.1 Polynucleobacter sp.
CTAGATCCAAGGATGCGGCACCCGGGCGACGCAATCCAGCGCATTGACGAGACATTTCGGCAAATATCTTAAGGTAGCGCTCTAAATCCTGATCCTCGCGATAAGGAAAGCCCGTACCCAGCAATGAATTAGACAAGCGGTCTTGGGTGGCAACACGCAAACGGCGACGATCCAAATATGCGCCAGCCCCGCGTGTTGCAGTAAATAACTCATCACGAGTGGGGTCGTATACAACAGCCTGCTGGGTTACGCCATTTACAGAAAGTGCGATCGATACTGCATATTGTGGAAAGCCATGGATAAAATTAGTGGTGCCATCTAAGGGATCGATAATCCATACATTTTCGGCATCAGTATTTTGTGCGCCAGTCTCTTCAGCCAAAAACCCATGAGTTGGATAGGCTTCACTGAGAGTCTCAATGATGGCTGTTTCAGCCTGTTTGTCCACCTCGGTTACAAAATCATTGTGCTGCTTACGATCGACTTGTAAACGCTCTAAATTGAGCGATGCTCGATTGATCACGGTACCGGCACGACGGGCAGCCTTTACGGCCACATTTAACATGGGATGCATAGTATTGATGGACAAATTAAATAAGAACGAGCTCGCCAAATTGAAAATTGCATGACAATAAGGGGCTAATCCTCTGATTCTAAACGATTGTTCCAAAGCTTTTACAAGGTCATCCCAGCCCCACTTTATGAATACCACCCAATCCCAGCAATTTCGCTGGATTCTGCTAGAGACTAGCCACCCTGGAAATGTAGGCTCAGCGGCGCGTGCCTTAAAAACGATGGGCTTTTCTGATCTTCGCCTAATTAACCCAAAAGTCCCCAATATTGCCCAAGAGTCAGAAGCAATCGCCCTAGCCAGTGGCGCAATTGATATCCTCAAAAACAGTCAAGAATCGGCTTCTTTGAATGCCGCGGTAGAAGGTTGTAGCCTGGTGCTAGGTCTAAGTAGTCGCGATCGAGAATTCGGCCCTCCAGAGCTATCTTGGGAAGAAGCATGCAAGCTTATTTTGCAAGAGGTTGCCAATCGGCAACAAGTTGCCTTGCTGTTTGGTCCCGAGAGAACTGGACTGGACAACAAGCACCTGAGCCTATGCACCCATCGGGTTTGGCTTGATGCCAATCCGCTCTACCCTTCCCTCAATCTTGCTCAAGCTATCATGGTTTGCGCCTTTACTCTGAGGGAGGCCCTCCAAAATAAATTGAAGCCAATTGCACTCGATGAGGGCAAAGTTGAGGCTGTTGAATATGCCGATCCTGCTGCAGTTGCCGCTATGCTAGAGCACTGGGGTCAAGGTCTTGAGGCTATTGGTTTTTTGGATCCAAGCAATCCCAAGAAACTCATGGCGAGGCTTCAAGCCTTATTTGCTAGGGCACGTTTACACAAAGAAGAGGTAGATCTTCTGCGCGGTATTGCCAAGCAGATGCTACTTAAAAAATAATATTCTGCTTTAGCCGTTAAAATCACCCTATGTCTAACCCGCTTTTCGACCAAGTCGATTCCATTATTGCCCGTGACCCGGCTGCCAGAAATCGCCTAGAGGTGATTACCTGCTACCCTGGTTTACATGCTGTTTGGATACATCGGGTTTCACATGGTTTATGGAACTTAGGCTTGAAGTGGATAGCGCGCCTCCTTTCGATGGTGTCTCGTTGGATTACTGGCATCGAGATCCATCCAGCGGCCAAGATTGGCAAACGAGTATTTTTAGATCACGGACTCGGAATTGTCATTGGAGAGACAACTGAGATTGGTGATGATTGCACTATTTATCAAGGCGTTACTCTAGGTGGCACATCTTTATACAAAGGGGTTAAACGTCACCCTACCCTTGAAAGGCGTGGTCGTTAGTGCTGGGGCAAAAGTTCTTGGCGGCTTTACCGTGGGCGATGGCGCGCGTGTCGGGTCAAATGCGGTGGTCTTAAAAGAAATTCCTGCAGGCGCAACAGCAGTTGGCATTCCAGCGCGCATTTTGCATCCCGACCTACCTAATACTAATAATGCTGATAGCAAGGTGAAAGAATATTTCTCCGCTTATGGCGTTACTCCGAATGTTGACGATCCTGTCTCAATGGCACTTAAAGGTCTGATAGATGCCACCTTAGAACAGGAGGCTAAGATTGTCGCTTTAGAAAAAGCGCTTGCTAAATTGAGCAACCTTCCATCCGAAGCCAAAACTGAAGATTCGCGCGACACTAAACGCGAACTTGGTGTTCTTAAAGAATGGCTAAAGGAATGAGACCCTTAATGCAAGGTCGGTGAACTGCCGCTAGGTCCAGTGATACCGCCAATGAAATCATCATTATCATCAGATTCGTCAGGCATACCAAATGCGAATGCCTGTGCGCCATCAGGATGGCGATTTTCAATCTCTTCATCAGTAGCAACGCGCACATCTTCAACTTGTAC
>JALRHB010000187.1 GCA_023253245.1 Polynucleobacter sp.
AGGCGCCCTGTGGAATATCAACAGCTTTGACCAGCCTGGCGTTGAGTACGGCAAGGTCTTAGCTAAACCGATCGAGAAAGCTCTAGCAAGTCAGCAAAATAATATCCATGCCAGCGCAGAGATTGATGCAGTAACGGCGGCTCGCATTAATTTTCTCAATACAAAATAAATCGCTTACCCAGTTAATACTGCTTTTTAAGGATCTGCAATGCAATTGTCTCCATCGATTTTTAAAGCCTATGACATTCGCGGCATTATTGATCAGACCCTAGATCCATCGATTGCCAAACTCATTGGTCAAGCATTTGGCACAGAAATGCGTGAACTAGGCGAGACTGATATTGTGATTGGTCGCGATGGTCGCCTTTCAGGGCCTAGCCTGATAGAGGCGCTTACCGAAGGACTCCTATCAACAGGAATTAATGTGATTGACCTTGGCATGGTGGCGACACCCATGGTCTACTTTGCTGCTAACCATACAATTAATGGCAAAACACCCAAGTCAGGCATCATGATTACAGGTAGTCATAACCCCCCTAATTACAACGGCTTCAAAATGGTCTTGGGTGGCGCAGCAATTTACGGCGATCAAATTCAAGGTCTACGTAAACGCATTGAAGCTAAACAGTTTGCTAGCGGCCAAGGTATTCGCAGCACATTTGATATTTTCCCGATGTACCTCAACTATATTATTGGCGATATCAAACTTGCACGCCCCATCAAAATTGCAGTCGATTGCGGCAATGGTGTTGGCGGTGCATTCGCAGGCAAACTCTTTCGTGCTCTTGGATGTGAAGTACAAGAGCTATTCTGCGAAGTGGATGGGCATTTTCCAAATCATCATCCTGATCCTGCCCATATTGAGAATCTGCAAGATCTCATTAAAAATCTGCAAACCACTGATAATGAATTAGGTCTAGCCTTTGATGGAGACGCAGATCGCCTGGGCGTGGTTACTAAAGATGGACAAGTCATCTTCCCAGATCGTCAAATGATGCTATTTGCCAAAGATGTGCTCGCGCGTAATCCCGGTAGCCAAATCATTTATGACGTCAAATGCACCCGCAATCTAGCCCTATATGTTAAAGAGCACGGTGGCGAACCGTTGATGTGGAAAACGGGTCACTCTTTAGTCAAGGCTAAGCTAAAAGAAACTGGCGCCCCTCTTGCTGGTGAGATGAGTGGTCACATATTCTTCAAAGATCGCTGGTTTGGCTTTGATGATGGACTTTATACCGGCGCACGCTTATTAGAGATTCTGAGTAAAGAGCGCAATCCTAGCGATACCTTGAATAACCTGCCGAACGCCATCTGCACACCAGAACTACAACTTGCCTGCGCAGAAGGCGAACCATTTTCCTTACTAGAAACCATCAAAGCCAATGCTAAGTTCCCTACTTCGCAATCAATTAACACTATTGATGGCGTACGCGTGGAATATGCCGATGGCTTTGGCTTGGCTAGGCCTTCAAACACTACGCCAGTAGTGGTAATGCGATTTGAGGCTGATAGTGAAGAGGCGATTAAAAGAATTCAGGCGGAATTTAAAGTGGCATTGTTGTCCGCCAAGCCAGAGGCAAAACTGCCTTTTTAAAAGGGCAGCTCCAGAGTAATTAATGACTAATTTTTTTGACTTCTTTGATGCGGTTGTGTTCGTCCAATAGAACAACCTTGGGGATATGGGAGGCTGATTCTGCATCATCTACCGGCCCATAAGTGCAAATAATCAGATGATCACCAACATGGGCTTTACGGGCCGCAGCGCCATTGAGTGAAATCGCGCCAGAGCCACGGGCGGCTTTAATAATGTAAGTTGAAAAGCGTTCACCATTATTAATGTTGTAGAGCTCAATTTTCTCGAATTCGCGCATATCGGCAGCCTCAAGGAGATTTTCATCAATCCCACATGAACCCTCGTAGTGCAAATCCGCCTCGGTCACAACTGCCCGATGCAATTTAGCTAACAACATGATGCGCTTCATAAAACTCCTTATTTGAGGGGTAAATTCTAGCCTGAAATCGTTGATTTACGCCATTTGAGCTCGAAATACCTCAATATATTTAGAATTAATAGCTTACGGACTACTCCCATCCCTTATTTTGCTTTCACTGCTACTAAAACCTCTGAATATCTATAAGCTCAATAAACGTCTCCACTTATAAGAGAGGGACGTTTCTAGGAAAATAGGCAATTACTACAAGCTAAAATTCCGTATGACCATTACTGCTAGCACCCCAATTGCTTTTGACTACCCACAGCAAAATGCTGCTGGTCTGACCTGCACTGCACAGGCTTGGGCCAAAACACCACCTCCACTTCACGGAAGTCAAAAAGCCTTCATCATTGAGCGTATCAAACAACTCCTTGTCGAAAAAAATGCTGCTTTGGTAGCCCACTACTATGTGGATGGAGAAATT
>JALRHB010000188.1 GCA_023253245.1 Polynucleobacter sp.
CGACGCCAGACAGATCCCGGATCATGCATGGAAGCTGTGCCAAGAGGCAGTCCGAGCTGCTGGTGGAGAATCGAAATGACGAAGACTTTTGATCTGGTCGGCACCATAAATGGCCGAGAATATTACGAATACGGAGAGTTCGTGTCGGCTGAAGATTATAGAGAGCTTGAGCGTGCTAACGAGGTTCTTCGCAAGGCAGCCGAGCGCTACTGGTGGGTACGAGAACAGTCACGAAATGAGTCAGGAATTCGAATCGTTCACCCGTTTGGAAAGGTGACCGGATATCGCAATATGATTGACGACGCTATTGATGAGGGGATGCCTCAATGATCACCACCCAAACCCTAAAAAACGCAGCCAGAGCCATCGAGTGCGACCTGTGGACTGATCCGAGTGGCGCGAACTATCTGGCTAAGGATGGGGCTATTCTTAGGCGGTGGGAGCCTGCAGATAACGATGGTGATGCGCTCAGGCTTGCAGTACGTCTTGGATTGTCTATTGATTTGTCAGACCCTGACCGCGAAGAGGTTCGGATTCTTGAAATGAACGGCAATCATCTAATGCAGTTCACCGATGATGATCCTGATGCTGCCGTGCGACACGCCATCGTTATGACTGCCGCGCGCATCGGAGAATCCCTAAAATGCCAATCCTAGCTTGCACATGGTTTATGTGGACCTATATGATTCCTGCCGTTAAGGTGAAAATTAGTTATTGGAGGGGTGTATGAGTGATTATGATCGAAGCCAGATGATGAACCCGCTAAGGTGCAAGGCTCCAGCTATAGCGCTGGTATGCCTGGTTGTACTTGGGTTATCTCTGCACGCTACAACTGGATTTGAATGGCTGGCTGGCATCATCGGGGTTCTTTGCGCTGCATTCTTCTGGATCGATTGCCTTATCTGGCTTAGCGACGCTAATCGTTCTCCGGAGAACCCTTAATGCCCATCGTAAACCTCCACGGGCTCACGCTAGACGTCGATATCCACTACGCCCAGGCAACCCCAGCAACCCAGCACGCAAACGGCTGTAGCGAGCTTGAGTGGAGCTGCAAACACGCAACAGACGAGATCGGCGAAACAATTTCAAAAAAGTCGCTTGACTTAATCTGCCATGAGTACCAAAGTGAAATCGAACGCGCCATTTGGGCGCAGATAGAGGGGAAGAATCGTGGATAAGCCAGATTGGTCAGAAGCTCCGGAAGATGCAATGTTCTGGTCTCCAGAAACCAAAGACTTTAATGAGTCGTGGTACAAGCAACAGGATGATTGCTGGTTTTGCGTTAACGTAGATTCATTCAATGTATTCGGCTCGCCATGGTATGGGATTGGTCGCCAGATGCTCAGAGATGACCTGGAGTCACGACCATGAGCACAGTCACAGTCAAACAAGCCCGTGAAGCAGTAGAAGCAGCACTCCTGGCGTTTACCAGGGCGGATATCGAGCATCCGACTGCTACTCATGTCGCGAAGGAAGCACTAACCAACGCACGCAACGAGTACTGGAACGCATGCGCCAATTTCTGTACTAAACTCGAATTCTCGGTTGATCTGGCCGAGGTTCACGAGAATCTGATTACGCAGGGGCTTTGGACGTGAGCGAGCTGAAGCCAGGCGTATTGGCCTTAATAATCGGATCTCGCTACGAAAGCACCAGAGCAAACATAGGCAAGATTGTTGAGGTAATATCGCTGGAGCCATCAGGTGAGGTGCTTTCTAAAGGTGAGTCGCTAGTAGATAAGCAAGGCAACCCAGTACAGCAAGCGCTTTGCCTGAATACGCACCTGCTACCAATCAAGGCTGAGCCGGATCCACTTACGGTTACGAATAAGGAAGAACTGCATGAATGAGGTTATCCAGGAAATGCAGAATCGCGGCTGGTCTTTGGCCTTGATTGCTGCGAGAAGCGGTGTTAGCCTGAATCGGCTGGAGCGCGGGGTGTTTGGTGTGAGGGAAGAGCGAGCGCTGATGCGGTTGGCAGAGGAAGAATGTGGAATCCAAATTGATGATATGGAGGATGGGGAATGAGCAAGAGTGACGGTTCAACAGCAGACTATTACGTACTCCCTGAAGGCGCTACACAGCTTCAGGATCTGATTAGCCATCGCGACATGAATTCGCAAATAGGGGAAATCTTCCGGGCTTGCTATCGGTATGGCATTGTAAGTCATAGCGACAAAATGCGTGACGCAAAGAAGATTCGCTTCTATGCACAGGCTGAGGTTGAGCGGCTGGAGAAGCTGGAGTTCGATGCGACGACCGTGCCAATTATTGAACTGAAGGCTGAGGCTGATGCGCCTAGCTGGGATGATGCGCCTGAATGGGCTACTCATTTGCTTATGGCTAATTTTGAAACGTCAAATCATGATCGGTTTGCTTTTTCT
>JALRHB010000189.1 GCA_023253245.1 Polynucleobacter sp.
CGTAATGGCGATGTCATTACTGGCATTCCTGTAGATACCGATGATCAACTAACATTTCATGCTGGCACAAAACTAGTAGGTGATGAGTTAGTTACCTCAGGTGGACGTGTTTTATGCGTAGTTGGTTTAGCAGATACTGTGCGCGGTGCACAGCAAAAAGCCTATGAAACTATCTCGAAAATTCAGTTTGACGGCATGCAATATCGAAAAGATATTGGCTACCGTGCTGTGAAATAAATTCTCATCAAATACCTTTCACTTTTGACTAAAAATTTCAACAATCCTTCTTCACATCAGACTCAAATTGATATTGAGGCCCTGAAGGAATATTTTTTAGGTCTACAAAATCGCATTACGAGCGCTATGAGCGCGCTTGATGGAAAAGCATTCATTATTGATGCATGGGAAAAGCCTGAAGATAGCAAACTCAAGGGTTATGGACGTACATGCATTTTGGATAGCGGCAATATCCTTGAAAAGGGTGGAGTTGGGTTCTCTCACGTACGCGGCGACCAAATGCCCCCTTCTGCTTCGCACCACCGCCCAGAGGTCGCCGGACGTAGCTTTGAAGCAATGGGGGTATCCCTAGTCTTTCACCCAAACAATCCCAAAGTTCCCACTACACATATGAATGTGCGCTGTTTTATTGCCCAAGCGCCCGACAAAGAGCCCGTATGGTGGTTTGGAGGCGGTTTTGATCTCACGCCTTATTACGGGGTAGATGAGGACTGTAGGCATTTTCACCAAACTGCAAAAGACGCTCTAGATCCATTTGGTAAAGACCTCTATCCGAAATTTAAGAAGTGGTGTGACGAATACTTTTATTTAAAGCATCGAGAAGAGCCTCGTGGCATTGGTGGCATATTCTTCGATGACTTTAATAGCCTTGGGTTTGAGCAAAGTTTTGCGATGACCCGCGCTGTGGGAGATGCTTTTATCGATGCTTATCTACCGATTGTAGAGCGCCGCTATAGAGATCATTTCACTCCTGAGGAAAAAGCCTTTCAAGAATATCGTCGCGGTCGTTATGTCGAATACAACCTAATCTTTGATCGGGGCACCATTTTTGGTCTTCACTCTGGCGGCCGCACAGAATCTATCCTCATGTCCATGCCCCCGGTAGTGCAATGGTGGTACAACTGGCAACCTGAACCCGGCAGCCCTGAGGCCAAGCTCTACGATTACTATCTCAAGCCCCGCGATTGGCTAGCTTAGTTTGACCGCACGCACTTTGAATACCTTAAAAAAAATTGGCATTCTGGGTGGAACTTTTGATCCACCCCATTTAGGTCACCTCAAGCTAGCCACGCATTTTGCGAAAATCTTGCGGCTCGATGTCTTACTTTTAATACCCTCTGGTGAACCATGGCAAAAGAGCTCTTTCATTACCTCCGCAGAAACGCGACTACGTTTAACCGAAGCTGCCGGAATTGATTTGGCTAGAGCTTTTCTGTATCTAAACATCCCCACTCAAATCGGGGTAGATCGAATCGAGATAGATCGCGCAGGTCCAAGTTATGCAATTGATACTGCTCGCGCCCTCAGAGAACGTTTTGGCGCAGAAGCAAGTCTGATCTGGCTAATGGGGGCAGACTCCCTCATCAATCTCCCTTCGTGGAATTCGTGGGATCAGTTATTAAGCTACGTCAATTTTGCCGTAGCTAGCCGGCCTCAATATGATTTATCTGAAGGACTTTCTGCGGAAATCTCTGATTTACTCAATAATCATCAACGTACCGAGCTGAGCACTCTTGAAAACAGCCCCTTTGGCCACATATACCTTGATAGAAGCTTGTCGGTAGACATTTCTTCAAGCAAATTACGCAATGAACTCAGAGATCCGAATCGTCAAGCGATTGCCTTTGAACAAATTCCCTCTCACACACTCGAAATCATTACCAATCTGGGCTTATACAAGTAATCAAGCTAAGATCAGGCTTAAATAGAAACATCTGAAGAAAAAAGCAAAGAAGATATGGACTTAAAAAAATTACAACGCGTAGTGATTGAGGCATTAGAGGATGTCAAGGCTCAGGATATTCGTGTATATGACACAAGTAAATTGAGTGAGCTATTTGATCGCGTCATCATTGCAACTGGATCAAGTAATCGACAAACTCGTTCGCTTGCCATGTCTGTCAAGGAAGCAGTCAATAATAAAGGTGGTGAAGTCATTTCCATCGAAGGACTTGAAACCGGCGAATGGGTTCTAGTCGATTGCGGGGATATCGTTGTCCACATTCTTCAGCCTGCTCTACGTGCATACTATCAACTAGAGGGCATGTGGGGAGCCAAGCCAGTACGCGTTAAACTTGCGGCTGACAAGGGCTTAGTCAAAGCTAGCGAGCCCGAGGACGATGAAGA
>JALRHB010000018.1 GCA_023253245.1 Polynucleobacter sp.
CTCTTGATTGTATGCGCACCCTTTTTACCCTTACCTGCAGACTCAATCACATCTGGATAAATAGTGCCCTGAGCGAGCCATTTTGCATTCTTGATTTTTCCAGATTCAGCCTGGAAGATTTCAACAAATTCTTTGCCAATGATTTTTCTTTTTGCTTCTGGGTCTGCAACTCCAGCAAGCTTAGACATAAACTGATCCTGAGCATCTACACGAATCACTTTGACACCAAGATTGCGCGCAAACATCTCCATCACCATGTCGCCTTCATTTAAACGAAGCAAGCCATGATCAACAAAGACGCAGGTCAGCTGATCACCAATAGCGCGATGAATTAACGCTGCGGCCACACTAGAGTCAACACCACCTGATAAGCCAAGAATCACCTCTTCATTGCCTACTTGTTTACGAATGTGCTCAACCGCCTCTGCAATATAGTCACCCATCACCCAATCAGGTTTACAAGCGCAAATCTGATGAACAAAGCGACCCAAAATTGCTTCGCCTTGTAATGTATGGGTTACCTCGGGATGGAACTGGAATGCATAAAAACGACGCTCTTCATCCGCCATACCCGCAATTGGGCAAGATTCAGTAGAAGCCATTAGTTTGAATGTAGGAGGCAGTGTGGTAACAGAATCTCCGTGACTCATCCAAACCTTCAAAATGCCATGACCTTCACTTGTAGAAAAGTCTTGAATACCTTTTAGTAAAGCAGTATGGCCATGGGCACGCACCTCAGAGTAACCAAACTCACGTGCCTTGCCAAGAGACTGCGCAGAAGCAACTGCTCCACCCAACTGGGTTGCCATGGTTTGCATGCCATAACAAATTCCCAAGACGGGGACACCTAATTCAAAAACGATTTGAGGGGCACGTGGACTTCCCTCTTCCGTTACAGAGCTGGGGCCACCAGAGAGAATAATGCCCTTGCCACCCTGCTCTTGAATGAATTTACGAATAAATTCTGGATCGCAATCGTGGGGATGAATTTCAGAATAGACTTGCGCATCGCGTACCCGTCTGGCTATCAGTTGAGTAACTTGTGAACCAAAGTCCAGAATCAGTATTTTGTCGTGCACGAAAAAGTCAATCTTTAATTCAGCTTTAACTTCAGCTTTTTTACTGGTTAATCAATATGGTAATTGGGCGCTTCCTTAGTGATCTTCACATCATGAACATGCGACTCACGCACACCCGCAGATGTAATTTCCACAAAATTAGCTTTCTCATGGAGCTCCTCAATGGTCTTGCATCCGCAGTACCCCATTGAAGAACGAATGCCGCCAGTCAATTGATGCAAGATGGCAAGAACGCTGCCCTTGTATGGCACTTGACCTTCAATACCCTCAGGGACAAGCTTCTCAGCGTTAGCAGCGCTAATATCGCTCTGGAAGTAACGATCAGCAGAGCCATCTGCCATCGCACCCAAAGAACCCATGCCACGGTAGCTCTTATAAGAACGGCCTTGATACAAGAACACTTCACCCGGCGCCTCTTCAGTACCGGCAAACATACCACCCATCATCACAGAGCTAGCACCAGCGGCTAATGCTTTAGCAACATCACCTGAATACCTTACACCGCCATCAGCAATCAAGGGAATACCAGTTCCTTTAAGTGCAGTGGCAACGTTCACAATCGCGGTAATCTGTGGGACACCAACACCAGCAACAATTCGAGTAGTGCAAATTGAGCCCGGACCGATACCAACTTTGACACCGTCAGCGCCATGATCTGCCAAAGCTTTAGCGGCATCACCTGTAGCAATGTTGCCGCCAATTACCTGAACATGTGGATAGTTTTTCTTTACCCATTTCACGCGATCTAAAACCCCTTGGCTGTGGCCATGCGCAGTATCAACGACGATCACGTCTACACCAGCGCGAACCAATAAATCAATACGCTCATCATTGTCTGGACCTACACCAACCGCTGCACCTACGCGCAACTTACCTTCACTATCTTTACAGGCATTAGGATGTTCCGTGGCCTTCAAAATATCTTTAACGGTGATTAAGCCACGTAACTCAAACTGATCATTCACTACTAGAACACGCTCAAGACGATGTTGGCTCATCAAACGCTTTGCTTCTTCTAGGGAGCAACCTTCTTTCACGGTTACTAAACGCTCACGCGGAGTCATCTTACTTTTTACAGGAGCATCCAAATCCTCTTCAAACCGTAAATCACGGTTCGTAATAATGCCAACCACTTCTTTACCGATCAGCACCGGAAATCCAGAGAAGCCATGCTCACGAGAAAGTTGAATGACTTGGCGTAATGTGATATCGGGACCAATGGTGATCGGGTCACGCAACACACCAGATTCATAGCGCTTCACCTTGGCTACTTCACGAGCCTGCTCAGCTGGCTTTAAATTTTTATGAATAATTCCGATGCCGCCCTCGCTGGCCATGGCAATAGCCAATCGACCCTCGGTAACAGTATCCATCGCCGCAGATACCAACGGTGTATTGAGTGAGATATCTCGAGTTAATTTACTTGCCAAGCTGGCATCTCGAGGAAGCACCGAAGAATAGGCCGGTACGAGGAGCACATCGTCAAAAGTGAGTGCTTTTTGAATGAGTCGCATGCAAAACCCCTAGTCGCAAAAACAGATTATAGCCTCCTAGCCTTTCTTTTAGCTGCGGCAGCTTGGAATTTAGCATCTTGGCTCTGGTTCGCCCTCTTTCGACGTACTGCCTTAGGGTCAACCAGCAAGGGTGAGTACAGCTCCAAACGATCCCCCTCATAAAGAGGGCTATCCCAATCCTTACGCTTTCCAAAAACCCCAAAACAGCCTTTTCTGGATAAGGAGGGATCATCAGGACCATTGGCAAAACCAGCTCTCACCAAAGCCAAACCAACCGTAGCTGGCTCTGAAGGCTCAAGCTTGAGGCTAAAAGTACTTAATTTCGGCTTGGCTTGCCGAGCATCGCAAATGAGGATTTTAATAGCTTTATTGCCCATAAAGGTCTTCGGCACGTTTTACAAAACAATCCACAAAAGTCCCTGCAATATGACCAAAAACAGGGCCAATAATTTTGTCCAAAATAGCACTCTTAAACTCCCAGTGCAGCTTGAATTCCACCTTGCAGGCATCTTCCCTTAAGGGAATAAAGTTCCATTGGCCAGAAAAATGCTTAAATGGGCCGTCCACAAAGACCATATCAATTGTTTCTGGCCGATGATTAATATTACGGGTGTGGAAGTACTGAGCGATACCCTTAAATTGAATATTGATTTTGGCATCTAGTACAGTCTCGGTTTGTTCAAATATTTCCACCCCGCCGCACCAGGGAAGGAACTCTGGATAACGGGCAACGTCCGTTACTAAGCCATACATCCGGTCGGCTGATTGGCCAATTAAAACGGTCTTGTAGACGTCTGCCATAATCGATCTTGAGAAGCTAAATATAAATATGAGTATCGTCGATAACAAAAAAGCTTTCTTCGATTATTTTATCGAGGAACGGTTTGAAGCAGGGCTTGTTCTGGAGGGCTGGGAGGTTAAAGCCATTCGAGCAGGTCGCGTGCACATCAAAGAAGCGTATGTCATCATCCGTAAGGCGGAGCTATTCCTGATTGGTTGTCACATCACTCCCCTGCTCTCAGCTTCCACCCATATCGTTCCGGATAGCACTCGAACACGCAAACTTCTTTTAAACGCAATTGAGATTCGCAAACTCATAGGCAAGGTAGAGCAAAAGGGTTACACGCTAGTCCCGCTCAACCTGCACTTCTCCAAAGGCAATGTGAAATGCGAAATTGGTCTAGCTAGAGGCAAAAAGCAACATGACAAGCGCGCTGCCACTAAAGAGCGGGAGTGGGAAGTGCAAAAGGGTCGCATTGCAAGAGGTGATCTCAACGCCTAGACTGTAGGCAAGATAAAACTCTCAAAAGAGTAGTGCACTAATTTAGTGCACTATGGCACCAAGCTGTTCCATGTTCTTCTAGGAGGACCCCACCTAAGGCATTAATTTGTCATTATGAAATTGCCTTTTGACGAGATGCTCGACGCCAGCGGAAAAGCGCGTCCCCACTACCAAGTTTTTCATAGCTGGCTCAAACAGCAAAGTGATGCCCTCATGGGGCTTAAACGTGCAGAGGCTGACCTCAACTTTCGCAGGGTAGGCATTACCTTTGCCGTCTATGGAGACGATCTGGGGGCTGAGCGAACCATCCCTTTTGATCAAGTCCCCAGAATCTTCACCGCCAGAGAATGGGAGCAACTCGAAGCAGGTTTGCGTCAACGGGTCAAAGCATTAAACCGCTTTATCTATGACATCTATCATGATGAAGACATTATCAAGGCGGGAATTGTTCCTGCAGAGCAAATCTTCAATAACGCCCAGTATCGGCCTGAGATGCGCAACGTCAATGTACCGCGCGATATCTATGCTCAAATTGCCGGAATTGATATTGTGCGCGCAGGTGAAGGTGAATTCTACGTACTAGAAGACAACTTGCGCGTACCTTCAGGCGTGTCTTATATGGTTGAAGATCGCAAGATGATGATGCGACTTTTTCCCGACCTCTTTCAAAAGTATCGCGTCGCTCCAGTTGAACACTACCCAGACTTCTTATTAGAGTGTTTAAAGTCAGTAAAGCCTAATGATATTAAAAAGCCCAACGTTGTAGTGCTGACCCCGGGCATGTACAACTCAGCATACTTTGAGCATAGCTATCTCGCTCAGCAAATGGGAGTTGAACTAGTGGAGGGTAAGGACCTATTCGTTAAAAATGAACAGGTCTATATGCGCACTACGCAAGGACCAGAACGGGTTGATGTGATCTATCGCAGAGTGGATGATGACTTTTTAGATCCATTGGCCTTTCGCTCAGATTCCACCCTAGGGGTAGCAGGATTATTGTCAGCCTATCGGGCAGGCAATGTCACCTTAGCAAACGCCATTGGCACTGGAATTGCTGATGACAAATCCATTTACCCTTACGTGCCTGACATGATTGAGTTTTATCTTGGCGAAAAACCGATTCTCAATAATGTCCCAACGTTTCAGTGCCGTAAATCCGATGACCTTGCTTACACTTTGGCCAACTTAGATAAGTTAGTTGTTAAGTTAACACATGGAGCCGGCGGTTACGGCATGCTGGTTGGCCCAGCCTCTAGCAAAGCAGAGATAGAAGAATTTAGAGCTCATCTCATTGCCAACCCTGATAGATATATTGCACAACCAACCCTAGCGCTTTCTACTTGCCCTACTTTTGTAGAGTCTGGACTAGCTCCACGGCACATCGATTTAAGACCTTTTGTGCTCTCAGGCAAAACCATCAAGATGGTTCCTGGCGGACTAACTAGAGTGGCTCTTAGAGAGGGTTCTTTAGTGGTGAATTCCTCCCAAGGTGGGGGCACTAAAGACACCTGGGTATTGGAAGGATAAAGGAATCAGAATATGTTAAGCCGCACCGCCGACTGCTTGTACTGGATGGCTCGCTATACCGAGCGCGCAGAAAATACTGCTCGCATGCTAGACGTTAATCATCAAACTTCTTTACTCCCACAGCCAGCTGAGTTTTTAGAGCAAAGCTGGAAAAAGCTACTCACTATCTCCAAGCTTGAAGATGCCTTTTTGAATCGGTACCAAGCAATTAATCGAGAAAATGTGCTCGATTTCATGATCTATGAGACTAGCAACCCATCTAGCATCGTCTCTTGCCTGTTTTCTGCAAGGGAAAATGCGCGAGTCATTCGCGGCAAGATTACCTCCGAAGTTTGGGAAACTCAAAACACGACTTGGCTAGAGCTACAACAAATACTAGAGGCCAGAAATCAAGCTGATCCCAGTCGCCTTCTTGAGTGGGTCAAGTATCGCTGCCATTTATTTAGAGGGGTGATGCACGGCACAATGCTAAAAAATGAAGCGTTCTACTTCATGAATATCGGGACCCTACTAGAGCGCGCAGATAATACCGCTCGTATCCTAGAAACTAAATATGAGGATCCTGCAGAACTTAAAGTACTTCGCACCAATAAGTATCTTGAGGTAGATGGTGCGGATGATAACTTCTTTGATTTTTACCATTGGGCCGCACTACTTCGCTCAGTGTCTGCTTTTGAGATTTACCGACAAATTTACTCTGATCAAGTCACTCCGAAGAAGGTGGCTGAGCTCCTAATATTTAACAAACAAATGCCGCGCTCATTAGTCTGCTGCATTAATGAACTCATACCTTTGGTATCTGAGGTAAAAAATCAACAGTCAAAAGAAATTGAACGTCTTCTTGGAAAACTTAAGGCAAGCTTAGATTACTCTGATATTGATGAAGTTTTTGCACAAGGGCTAGATGAATTCATCGAAGAATTCTTAGAGCGTATTAATCATATTGCTGATGAATTCAGCAATGCCTATCTCATACCATTAGCTGTTGCTTAAAGACCCCTATGCATCTCAAGATTCGTCACCGTACTGAATATCGCTATGAAACGCCTGTTCGATATTCCATTCAAGAATTAAGACTCACGCCACCCACTGTCGCAGGTCAATCAATTGATAAGTGGAAGGTAAGCACCCCAATTAAAGCCACCAGCTCTTATGATGCTTTTGGCAATCTGTGTAATATTTTTGTTCAAGAGAGCTCTTACACCTCAATGATGATCGAGGCCGAAGGCGAAGTGCACACTCATGATGCTTATGAATTCATTGATGAACCAAAGGCAGTGTCACCCTATCACCTATTACAGCAAACTCATCTTACAGAACCAAATCCAGAAATGCTTGAGTATTTCTGCGCCTCTCTACCAAAAAATAACTCTATTGAAGAAGTTCTTACCTTAGCGACAGCCGTCCAGGAGGCAATTTTGTATGCCCCCGGCAAAACAAACTTCGCTACAACAGCAGCGCAATCCTTTGCCATGAAATCCGGCGTTTGTCAGGACCATGCCCATATTATGCTGGGTCTTTGCCGAGCCTCTGGAATCCCCGCACGCTACATTAGCGGTTATTTTTTCGCACAAGAATCACCCAATCTTGCCAGTCATGCTTGGATTGATTTTTGTAGCGACATCGATCGAGGCATCTGGATCAGCGTGGATATTACTCACGCCTGCTTAATTGATTCACGCCATGTTCGCCTAGCAATTGGCAGGGATTACTATTCTGCCGCCCCCGTCAAAGGAGTAAGGTCTGGAGGTGATGGGGAAGAATTAAGCGCCAGCATTTCAATCTCTCAAGTCAAATAAACTTTATCTTCAATGTCGATAAGTAAGAGATAATTTCAGAAATTCATTAAAGAGGTTGCAGGATGACGTATTGCGTAGGGCTTTGTCTTAAAGATGGTTTAGTGTTTTTATCTGACACTCGAACGAATGCTGGTGTTGATCAAATTGGCACTTTCCGAAAAATGTCTTTATTTCAAAAGGATAAGGATCGTTTCTTCACTTTGATGAGCGCTGGTAATCTTGCCATTACTCAAGCCGTTAAAGAAATTCTTCTACAAGGTCAATTGCTTAACGGTAAAAATCTGTGGAACGTAGAGAGCTCACATGATGCCGCGGTTGTGGTTGGAGACGCCATAAAACAGGTGTATGACCGAGACCACCAAGCTCTTGAAAAAGCTGGGATCGACTTCAATTGCAATCTAATTTTTGGTGGGCAAATTAAAGATGAGCGGCATCGACTTTTTAATATCTATTCAGCCGGCAACTTTATTGAGGCCACTCCCGAGACTTGTTACTTCCAGATTGGTGAATCCAAATACGGCAAACCGATTCTCGATCGGGTAATTACCTTTGATACCCCTCTCAATTTGGCCACTAAGTGCGCCTTAATCTCCATGGACTCTACCCTCAACAGCAATATCTCAGTAGGCTTACCGCTAGATCTCTTGGTCTATGAGAAGAATTCTCTGCAAGCTAGCAAATTAGTTACTATGGATGAATCCAACCCCTACTTCCAGATGATCCATCAACTCTGGGGTGAAAAGCTTCGCTCAGCCTTTAATTCTATTGCTGAACCAAGCTGGTCAGGAGCAACTCCTTCAAGATCTATCACAGCTCCTGCCAAAAAAATGGGCGCTGTACCGATTCATCGTGCGAAAAAGACTACCAGCATCAAGGTACCCAAAAATACTACAATTAAATCTTCAAGCAAGAAAAAAGCCTAGATTGCTCTAGGCTTTTTTCATTTACCACTACTTCAATACTCAAGCTTCTTTCTTGCCCAACATCTCCCAAGTATCTACTACGCTATCGGGATTAAGTGATATTGAAGTGATCCCTTTGGCAACCAACCAACGAGCAAAATCAGGATGATCTGAAGGGCCTTGTCCACAAATACCGACGTATTTATTTTGCTTACGGCAAGCATCAATCGAACGTGCGATCATGAATTCCACAGAGGGATCACGTTCATCAAAATCAACTGCCAGCAATTCCATACCAGAGTCGCGATCCAAACCAAGTGTGAGCTGAGTCATGTCGTTTGAGCCAATTGAGAAACCATCAAAGTGCTCAAGGAACTCATCTGCCAAAATCGCATTGGATGGAATCTCACACATCATGATCAGACGTAAACCATTTTCACCACGCTTAAGCCCAAACTTTGCCATCATGTCGATGACACGCTCTGCCTGCTTAATCGTTCTCACGAATGGCACCATGATCTCAACGTTATCAAGCCCCATGTCCTCGCGAACACGCTTCATTGCAGCGCACTCTAAGGCAAAAGCCTCCCCGAAATCTTCAGATACATATCGAGAAGCGCCACGGAAACCAAGCATTGGGTTTTCTTCATCTGGCTCGTAACGCGATCCACCAATTAACTTCTTGTACTCGTTTGACTTGAAATCAGACAAGCGAACGATAACTGGCTTTGGATAGAATGCAGCAGCAATGGTCGCTACACCCTCTACCAATTTATCCTCATAGAACTGACGTGGGCTAGCGTAACCACGAGCAACGCTTTCAACTGCGCGCTTGAGGTCAGGATCAATATTCGGGTACTCCAAAACGGCACGTGGATGCACCCCGATATAGTTATTAATAATGAACTCAAGGCGGGCCAAACCAACCCCTGCATTGGGGATTTGACAGAAATCAAATGCCAACTGTGGATTGCCGATATTCATGGTGATTTTGACAGGAATATCTGGCAAGCTTCCACGAGATACTTCGGTTACCTCAGTTTCGATTAAGCCATCATAGATATGGCCTTCATCGCCTTCAGCGCAAGAAACGGTCACCATCATGCCATCTTGCAAGTGCTCAGTAGCATCACCACAGCCCACAACAGCTGGTACGCCTAACTCCCGCGCAATAATTGCAGCGTGACAAGTGCGACCACCGCGATTGGTAATAATTGCGGAAGCGCGCTTCATAACAGGCTCCCAATTTGGATCGGTCATATCGGCAACCAATACATCGCCAGGTTGGACCCGATCCATCTCGCTTGGATCACGAATAACTCGGACAGGCCCAGCACCAATTTTTTGACCAATAGCACGACCTTTAGCCAATACTTTAGAGCTGCCTTTGAGCTTGTAACGCATCTCCACTTGTCCAGCAGCCTGACTCTTCACCGTCTCGGGTCGGGCCTGAAGGATGTAAATACGGCCATCTTGACCATCTTTACCCCACTCAATATCCATCGGTCGGCCATAATGCTTCTCAATGATGACGGCATATTTTGCTAACTCAGTAATATCAGCATCCTCCAAAGAAAAGCGATTGCGCTTTTCTGGAATGACATCCACTGTAACCACTTTCTCTGCAGAGCCAGCTGGAGCAAATTGCATCTGAATGAGCTTAGAACCTAGAGAACGACGAATAATCGCTTTTTTACCTTGCGCCAAAGTCTTTTTAAAGACATAGAACTCATCAGGGTTAACAGCGCCCTGTACTACGGTTTCACCTAAACCATAGCTAGAAGTGATGAATACCACGTCCTCGAAACCAGACTCTGTGTCAATCGTGAACATAACTCCAGAGGCACCCAAGTCTGAACGCACCATACGCTGAATGCCAGCAGAGAGAGCCACCTCTTCATGGGCAAAGCCTTTGTGAACACGATAAGAAATCGCGCGATCGTTATACAAAGAAGCAAATACTTCGCGAATCTTCTTTAAAACATCTTCGATGCCCTCGACATTCAAAAATGTTTCTTGCTGGCCAGCAAAAGAAGCGTCCGGCAAATCTTCTGCTGTTGCGGACGAACGCACCGCGAAAGAGCCTTTACCAGAATCATCTAGTTTTTTGAAAGCAGCACGAATCTCTTCATCAAGACGTGGTTGAAAAGGCGCAGTCTCAATCCAATTACGAATCTCTTTGCCAGCTTCAGCTAGTGCACGCACATCATCGATGTTGAGATTTTCCAAGCGCTTTTGAATACGCTCAGTCAGATTGTTATGCTTCAAGAAATCCCGAAATGCCAAAGCAGTAGTTGCAAAACCCGTAGGCACTCTCACACCACTTGCCGCCAATTGAGAAATCATTTCACCTAAGGAAGCGTTTTTACCGCCGACTGACTCAACATCAGTCATACGGAGTTGCTCAAAAGGCAAAACATAGGCATTTGCTACATTGCTATTTTGTTGCTGTTGGTTGGACATAAAATACTCTCTAAAGATAAGGAAACTGGTCGAGCGGCCGAATAAAATACGGCATACTTCATTAACTGCATATTGTAGTGCTGACCACGACTTTTAGGCCAATCACATGTCTACCCAAGCTCGCATTGTTTTTATTGTTTCTGATGGCACCGGCATAACTGCCGAAAACTTCAGCCAGTCCATTTTGGCGCAATTTGAGGCCACTTTTAAGCATGTTCGGGTGCCGTTTGTAGATAGCCTAGATAAAGCCCATGATGCGGTCTCTAACATTAACCAAACTGCCGCAAAAACGGGCGTCCAGCCCATTGTTTTTACTACTTTAGTCAACCCCGAGCTCAACGCGGTAGTTAGCAAAGCCAATGGCCTGATTTTGGATATGTTCCAGACCTTTGTAGCCCCTTTAGAGCAAGCCTTAGGCATCAAATCAACCCATGCCATGAACCGCCTCCATCACAATGCGGATACTGAGGCCTACAAAAATCGTATTGAAGCCATTAATTACTCCTTGGCACATGATGATGGTCAGTCAAACAAGAATCTTGCCGAGGCTGATGTCATTCTGGTGGGTATTTCTCGGGTCGGCAAAACGCCAACAAGCCTTTATTTAGCGATGCAATATGGCTTAAAAGCGGCCAACTACCCACTGATTCCGGAAGATTTTGAGCGGGGCCAGCTGCCAAAAGACTTACTTCCCTACCGCAGCAAGATCTTTGGTTTGATGATTGATGCCGAGCGCTTATCAGAGATTCGAAATGAACGCCGTCCGGGAAGTAACTATGCCAAGCTAGAAAATTGTCGCTATGAGATTAATGAAGCTACTGCGATGATGAAAAAAGAATCTATTCCCTGGGTTGCCACTACTAGTAAATCAATTGAAGAGATTGCCACTACCGTGTTGCAATCCATTAAGTCTGATAAAACTATCCTTGGTTAATCCTAAGACCAGGATTTAAAAGGTGATTTATTAAGCCCTGCGAACTCGGACAGTTTCAAAGAGGCAAATTGCTGCGGCAGTAGAGACGTTTAAAGATTCAACTCGTGGATCAATCGGGATTGATACGCCTTGAGCTTGTACCATAAGATCCTCAGAGACCCCTTGACCTTCACTCCCAAAAACCCAGGCTACAGCTTGAGTGAGCGACTTGGCCATATCAAATAAACCCAATTGCCCATCCGCAGTTGCCGCTAAGAGCGGGGCTGTTACAGCGCTAAGCACTTGCTGGTTAGACCAACCTTCGTAGAGATCCAGTAAGCGATGGGCCCCCATGCCCGCACGCAAGACTTTACTTGACCACAGATGTGCGCACCCTGAAGTTGCAATCACTTGGCGAAAGCCAGCAGCTGCCGCAGTTCTCAAGATAGCACCGACATTACCTGCATCTTGGATGCGATCCAAAATGATGACATCTCCCGAAATCGTTGCTATAGACCCCTGAGATTTAAGTGTACTTTGAGGAAGCTCTAACAACCCTGCAATTTGCGGTGCATTAACTAAATCACTTAGCAAGTCCCATAAACCTTTATCGAGCTGATATACACGGGTATCTGGACAAACTTCAAGGTGCTCATACACGGCCTGGGCAATTTCGGGGTTTTGCAAACCCAACTCGGAGGTAATTAAGCTTTTCAGCGCTGGCTTGCCCACCCAAGTTTGTACTAAATGAATACCTTCAAGCAATGCTAGGCCGGAGGCCAATCTCGCCTTTTGACCTTTTGCTCCCGTTGCCTGTAAAAGACGAACCTCCTTAAACAAGGCATTGTCTTTTGAAGAAATAAAGTCAATTTTCATCAGCAGAATTATCGACTATGTAAGGCCAGTGCATTACGCACCGGAGAAAAGCTACAACGGTGCTCAGAACAAGCGCCAAATTCTTGTAATGCTGCCAAGTGTGATTGGGTAGGGTAACCCATATGCTGATTAAATCCATATTGTGGGTATTGCTCATGCAAGGTCATCATCTGACGATCGCGAGTAACCTTTGCTAAGATCGATGCCGCTGAAATTGCCGGCTCCTTGGCATCACCTTTCACGATAGCCTCTACCGCGATTGGAAGCTCAGGGCAACGATTGCCATCTATCAAGGCTTTATCTGGCCAAGCACCTAAACGGGTGGCGAGATCTTCTACGGCACGGCGCATTGCCAACATCGTTGCCTGCAAAATATTCATTTGATCTATTTCTCCGGGACTTGCTTGGCCAATACCCCACGCTTTTGCCTTCAGCTGAATTTGCTCATATAAAAATTCTCTTCTAGCCGCTGATAATTTTTTAGAATCTTTTAATCCGACAATTGGATTTTGGGGATCAAGAACAACGGCACCAGCCACTACCGCCCCTACTAGTGGGCCGCGACCAGCTTCATCTACGCCACACACCCAAATGAGACTCACGCACCAACCCGTGACTTGGTAGCAGTAATAGTTTGAGCTACTGCCTGAGCAACTAAGAGACCAGTTGGTCTTCGCAGTGTTTCATGCATCTGCGCAAATCTTGCCTTGAGCGCGGCCACTTTAGTAGGGTTATTTAGCCACTCAAGAAGAGCGTTAGCCAATTTGTCAGGGCTTGCATCGTCCTGCAGCAATTCTGGAACCACAAATTCACCACATAAAATATTAGGCAACCCCACATAAGGCAAGTAGCCTTGGCGCTTCATAATTTGAGCCGTTAACCAAGGCACCTTATACGAGATCACCATAGGCTTTTTCCATAAAGCCGCCTGCAAAGTGGCTGTGCCACTTGCAATCAACACCACATCTGCCGCCTCAAGCACTGTATCCGCCTCACCATCAATCAAATAGATTTTTAGTGAGGGATTTTTTTCAAGGGCTTTATTTTTTAAGATCTCGAGTGGCTCACGCAAACGTGGTGTAGCAACTGGAATAATGAAATGCACGCTCTCGCCTTGCAATCGATTTACCATAATCGGCATAGTCTCGAAAAAAACCGGAGCAATCAATTCGATTTCTGAAGCGCGGCTACCGGGTAATACTGAAATAACTGTGCCATCGAATGCCTGGTTAGGCAGTTTTAATATGTCCTCAAGTTTTCGCTTAGCGCAATCAGGATTGGGCTCCGGCGGAATTTCGCTAGCTAAAGGATGCCCAACATAAGTGGCTTTAATGCCTGCACGCTCGTAAATCTCAATCTCGAACGGGAAAATGCACAGCATTCTCTCGACCGCCTGCTTAATCTTCTTAATGCGCCCTGCTCGCCAAGCCCAAATCGATGGGGATACAAAATGCAAAGTAGGTATGCCAGCCTTTCGTAAAGCTAACTCCACCCCCAAATTGAAATCTGGCGCATCAATCCCCAGATAGACATCAGGCCGACCTTCACTCGTCAGGTAGGCAATGAGCTCTTTGCGTAGTTTCAAAATAGAAGGCAACTGTTTAATGGCCTCGACATAGCCGCGGACACTTAAGGTCTCCATTGGCCAGTCAGAGCGCAAGCCCTCAGCCTGCATGCGAGGACCACCTACACCGTATACCAGCAACTCAGAGGTCTGGGGAATTTGCTTTAAAGCACTCAGCACTGGAGCGGCCAACAGATCCCCTGAGGGCTCTCCGGCAACACAAGCGAGCTTAGACACCAAGCTTTTCTCTATCGAATGATGCCGCGGGTAGAGCCGGCAATAAAATCATGAAATTCTGTCAGCTTTTGGGCAGTAGCTTGATCGGAAGAGTTGGCGGCAGCCATCTTCTGGATTTCTGCTTTTGCCTCTTCAAAACTCAAGCCATCTTTATAGAGCACCTTGTATGCTTGTCGTAAAGCTGAAATAGTTTCACTAGAAAAGCCGCGACGTTTTAAGCCCTCAACATTAATGCCGTGAGGGGACGCTTTATCCCCCGCAGCAATCACAAAAGGGGGAATATCTTGAACTAATGCAGAGGCACCACCCAACATAGCATGTTGGCCAATACGAACAAATTGATGAACGCCAGACATACCCCCCATAATTGCCCAGTCACTCACCTTTACATGACCAGCTATTTGAGCATTACTAGAAAAAATCGTGTGATTGCCAATCTGACAATCATGGGCAATATGTACGTAAGCCATAATCCAGTTGTCATTACCAATGCGAGTAATGCCCTCGTCTTGAGAGGTTCCGGTATGAATCGTAGTGAACTCACGAATGGTGTTTCGATCACCGATAATCAGTTGCGTAGGCTCGCCGCGGTATTTCATGTCCTGAGGAGCGCCACCGATTGCTGCAAAATGGGCAAAATGATTTTCAATACCGATAGTAGTATGGCCCTCAATTACTGTATGTGAGCCAACTGTGGTCCCCGCGCCTATTTTGACATTAGGTCCAATGACAGAGTAAGGTCCAATCTCAACATCGCTAGCGATTTCAGCCTTGCTATCCACAATGGCAGAAGCATGAATTCGGGTCATTACACGCCTTTCGTCCGAACTGCGCAGGTAATATTTGCTTCAGCAGCAAGCTCACCATCTACAGTTGCTTGAACTTGAAACTTGTAGATGCCTGCGCGCTCGCGCTCAAACTTTGCAGTCATAATCAGTTGATCGCCAGGTAAGACTGGCTTCTTAAAACGAGCGCCATCAATTCCAGCAAAGTAGTAAACGGCATTCTCTTCCCTCACCTCAGAAAAAGTGAGCAATGCAGCAGTTTGTGCCAACGCCTCGATAATAAGAACACCAGGCATCACCGGAAACTCTGGAAAGTGCCCTTGAAAGAAAGGCTCATTCATAGTGACATTTTTCAAAGCCGTAATACTTTGACGAGGCTCAATCTCCAACACTCGATCAACTAATAAAAATGGGTAACGGTGCGGCAATAAGTTCAAAATTTTGTGGATGTCGATGGCGATGGGTTTGCTCATATATTTACCTGCTATTTTGAGTTTCGAGAATACTTCAATGTCATTACACAATACTTTGAGGACTTGGCTTTGGACTTGTACCCAAACAATCTTTCCAAATTAAGATTCAGAATTCTTGGATTTATCCAATAAGCGCAAGCGCTGACGTATTTTATCTAGACCGCGCAATATGGCAGCATTTTTCTCCCAAGCATTGTGAAGCATAGATGGGTAAACGCCTGTGAAATGCTGGCCCGGCTCTGCAATAGAGCGAATAATGGACGTATTACCCGAGACGGTTGTTCTATCTGCGATCGTTAAATGGCCCGCAAAATTGGCTGCCCCGCCAATAATGCAAAAGTTACCAATCTTCGTGCTCCCGGAGATAGCGGCACACCCCGCAATAACACAGCAATTACCAATAATCACGTTATGCGCGATTTGCACTTGATTATCAATCTTGCTACCAGCGCCAATCACGGTGTCACTCATAGCACCGCGATCGATCGTGGTTGATGCGCCAATCTCAACATCATTGCCAATAGTTACACCACCAGTTTGCGGGATCTTGACCCATTCACCGCCAGTAGCTGAAAAATCTGGGGCAAAACCAAAGCCATCTGCACCAATAACTGCTCCACTATGAATAATGCAACGCTCGCCTATCTTGCAATCGGAATAAATCGAGACATTGGGATAAATCAAAGTATTGCTTGATATAGATGAATCACGTGCGATCGAAATATTGCCTAACAAGACCACCCGCTCACCCAATGTCACACCAGAACCAATTTGCACAAAAGGTCCAATATGACATGAAGCTGGAATGCTTGCGCTAGGATCGATTACCGCGTTTGGATGAATTCCTGGTTGGTATTGAGGCGCAATAGCTTTAGCAAAATACTGAGCCATGCGAGCAAAAGTGGCATAAGGATTTTGAGATACGAAATAGGCGCGCTTCGCAGTCTTCGGACTAGGATTTGACTGCAGAAAATCCAAATCTGCTTGACTAAGAATCAGAGCGCCCGCAGCACATTCACTGGCCTGCTGTCGATAAAGGGGATTGGAAAGAAATGAAATTTGCCCTATTTGAGCACGCTCTAGAGGAGCGAGGCCCTCAAGGGCAAGGGAGCCGTCCCCCACCAAGCTTACTTGAAACAGTTTGGCCAGCTCGATGGCGGTTGGCATAAAACTTACTTGAGACTATTTAAAGCCTTGATGACATCATCAGTCACATCGACCTTCGGATTGGCATACGCCGGATCTTGAATAATGACATCCAGTTTTCTTTGTTCAGCAATTTGCTTGAGTGCCTGATTTGCTTTTTCAGCAATCTTGGCACGCTCTTCAAAGTTACGCTGATTCAAATCTTCTGTGTACTCACGCTGCTTGCGTTGCAATTCACGATCTTGATCAGCTAACTCACGTTGCTTTCTAACGCGCTCTGCTTCTGACATAACCGCTGAATCACGATCTAATTTTTCAGCAGCCGCCTTAATTTTTTCAGCGCTTTGACGAATTTCATTTTGACGCTTTGTGAATTCATTCTGCAATCTGGTCTGACTAGCTTTAGCCATATCAGATTCATTAAATACTTTCTCGACATTGACTGCGCCAACACGCGTTCCCCCTTCTTGAGCCAAAGCCTGAGGTACTGTAAAAGCGGATGTAATGACAATTAAACCAATTTGAATCCATTTTGAAGACTGATTGAGCTTCATAAAACTTTCCTTAAACAATTAAAACGCTGTACCCACTTGGAACTGCAAGCGCTGGACATTATCCGTTGGCAAAGATTTGATCGGAATGCCATAACTGAATTTTAGCGGACCGAGTGGTGATATCCATGATAAACCCAAGCCATAGGAATATCTCAAAACAAGATTGATATTCTCATTAAAAACGTTACCGCCGTCTA
>JALRHB010000190.1 GCA_023253245.1 Polynucleobacter sp.
GTGGCTATTCCATGGCTTGTTTGCTGCGATGTGATATGCCATGTCCAACATGCAGAATGACTTGCCCGTGTTGCTGCCGCCGTACAGGACAGACATCTGGCCCTGCCCGAGCCACCCTTTGATTAGGTAATTGTTTGACAGTTGCGGTATTGCGTCGCCCGGGAAGAACACCTCATCCATGATGTTGTGCGGTTGGAGCAGCTTGCGCGTTGCCTCTGGGCCTCTTGCGATCCACACGTCATTCCAGTCGTTGCCCTCGCGCTCTGGCATGATGTGTTCAATGCCGTACTGCTCAAATGATTTTTCACACGCCTTCTGCCCTGCCTCATCGTTATCTGCTGCAATGATCAGCTCTGCATTTGGCTTTGCCTTTTGCAGCGCCCCACAGACGGCAGGGATGTTGCCCGCGTTTAGCGCGAAGACCGCAGGCTTATTTGTCGCCTCATGCACTGATGCGGCGGTTGCCCAACCCTCGCAGATATATGCAAAATCTTTGATTGGCCCACCGATGACCGAGAAGTTTCCGACGACTGGCATCTGATATGTGAATTTTTTATTGCCGGCCTCATCAATGAACTGCATCCCGACGCGTTTGCCTGTTGGGTCAATGATCGGGATCGACAGGTCAGGCCCATCGATTTTTGCATTGTGCTGCTTTACCTTTTTTCTTTGCAGGTATGGATGCGTGACATCGTTGGCCTCTGCTTCGCTCGGCCAATCGATGTCACTTAAAGGAACATCTGGGCGCGATAAGTTGTATTCAGTTGTCATTGACGGCCAAAGTCCTATGCTCTTGAGTTTATCTTTTATCGCGCCGAAATCGTTGCACTTGCGGCAATTGACGACAACCTCGCCATTAAATTGCTTAATCCAGAAGCGGTCAACACCGCTGCAGTTTGGGCATGGCCCATGATATTCATCTTGCGCGGTTTTCTTTAACCCTAGATCCGCAATCATGCGACTTGCGTATTCGCTCCAATATGCTGTCGGGTACTTGTTTTCTTTTGACATTTTGTTTATCATTTTATTACTCCGCGTGGTTCATTGTGAGAGTTCTCCTCCAACTTGAGGGGCACTGGTTTCTCCCCCCAGTGCCCCTTTTATTTAGCGACAACTGTGTTCAGCACTATGATGTTCGGGGCAAAGCCACCGCACGTCAAGTGGCTTGCTGTAATCATCATGGTGCGCGTGAACATTGCTTGATCCGCAGACTTCGCATAAGCCCTTGATTAGCTTGCCAGATCTGATCGCGTTGCCCACTTTGATATGGGCTGATCGTTTTTCTGGGTTTCGCTTTTGCCAAGCCAAGGCAAGCTCCGCGGAGCGCTCTGGGTTTTTCCTTCGCCACGCGGCAGACTGAGCGAGGCTATAAGCGCGGCGGCATGGATCTTCCCGATGACGCGTCCTGTCATATTCACGGTAATATTCCAAGTTGTCGTTCCTATTCTTCTTGGTGTCTGACTTGGTGCATTCTTTACATTTATTTAGATGACCATCCGCCATCTGCTTGTGCTTGTAGAATTCTGTGAGGGGCTTCGTAGCCCCGCACTTAAAGCATTCTTTCATTATCCCAGCCTCTTGTGGTTTCAACTGAACCCACTATAGCAGAAACTGGGCTAATTAAAAGGGATTTCGTCGTCGAAATCTACCGTCGCAGCAGGCGCAGGCTTTGGAGCTGCAGGCGGCAATCCAAATGGATCATCATTTGCAGGTGCCTTGCTTGGCGATGATGACATAGTGAACCCACCTGAGACCGATGTAAATGGATCTTCAGCGCCCTCGTATTCCGCAAGGTCTAGCACCTGCACGGCGCGCAGCCGCAATGAGATACCATTAATTGAACCTGAGTTATACGGCACGACTACCACAGCAATATTTACCGTGCTGCCTGTTGTCAGCTCAAAGTCATCTGGCAGCTTCTTACGCTCGGCATCAACCTGCTTAGGTGGCTGAGTTTTGTCGTCGCCATACGCGCCCTTTAGCTTTGCCTTGCCGACGATTGTGCCGTCGTCCAAGCGCTTATATGGCAGGTTTGTTGGCTTCTCTGGCCACTTGCGCTTCTGGTCTAATGCCGCAGCATTTGCGTATGCCTGCATACAGACTTGGTGCAGATCCTTTGCCTGTTCATCTGTCAGGACAAACTGCATCTCATATGCAGCACCATCCGCAAATGGATCGCATTTCACCGTGCGCATTTCCGCTTGGTCAAATCGATATGTTGCATTTAGTCGTGGGTAACGTGCGATTACGTTGGTTAGCATGTGTTGCATTGTGCAACCTCCTTGGTTTATGTGCAGCACCCCTGCACTGGGATCTCTTAAAAT
>JALRHB010000191.1 GCA_023253245.1 Polynucleobacter sp.
CGCAAAAACAAAAATAATTGAATAGACCCACAGGGCTACAAAGCTCACAATCGGAAATAACACCAAAGCTAATGCTGAGGTGGCCCAGAAAAATGTTGGCACCGCGCCAAGCATTCCAGAAATGATGCCCATTGAAAGTAGAGGCCAGCGGTACTTTTCTAGCAACTGGTCTCGCTCTTGAGGGGTAGCATGTTGAGCAAGAACGTCATAAGACATTAAGCGCATCGTTAGCCAGCCCCAAATCAAGGGCGGTAAAACAGCGACCAGAGGAGGAATCCACCAAACAGGCAAGGTCAACATCACTAGAACCAAACAAATTAGCGCCGACCAAATCGTGTACATGAAACTGCCAAACAAGCCCCCACCCTTTTTTCTATCAAGGTTTTGGTATGCGGCTTGACGTGCCACCTTGTTCACAATTGCCGGAACAGTAGTAAAGGCAATAAAAACTAAAAGGCTAATTGAAATTAATGGAATTAAAAGCATGACAAAAAACAATGGTGCTATCCATGCTCTAGCATTTTCAAATCCAGCCCAAATCAGCACATCCTGAATCCAGCTGGTAAAAACAGAAGAAGTTAGAAAATTTCCCAACATTTCTAAGGCAGGCGTCCATGTCAACCAAATTAAAGTGCCCCACAAAATTGACACAATCAAAAATGGACGCAAACTCAACCAAAGCATTCTCGGATGCATGGTGCCAACCATCGCAAGGCCAAAAGACTTAAATACTTGCTGGAAACTATCCATATGTGACTGACCTTAATCTTGTAACATCAATTAATGTTTTGCCTTAAATGCATGAATGGCATGCTTAAAACATTGCCACTGCTGACGAAAAATATTGTGTGAAACTGATAAATCTTTCACGCCAGTAGGGAAAGCCTCTTTAGAGAAGATCGCCGTACCAAACAAAATATCCCACCAAGGAAACAGCACACCAAAATTACAGCCTCCTAGCACGCCCGGCTTAGCTTTAACTTCATACCCATATCCAATTGCATGATGCATGCGATGAAACATAGGGGATACGATTAAATACTCCAGAGGACCAAGGCTTACTTTAATGTTCGCATGTTGCCAACTCTGAATGAGCTGACTTAGCACCACCAATAAAATGAATTGACTTGGCGATACACCGAACAATAAAGCGAAGAAAGCAAATACAAGCGCGTGCATGATATCGTCCAAAACATGATTACGATCATCAGACCATGCAGTCATAACGGTTTGACTATGATGCAGAGCGTGTAATTGCCACCACCAATGAATAGTATGCGATGCGCGATGATAGAGGTACTCTACAAAATCAAGCATCACAAAGTAAATAAAGAAGCTGACTAATGGAATTGCAGTAATCGGAGGATACCAAGACTCCACGTTCAACCTGCCAAAACGAAAGTCATGCAACACCGCATCGATCTCGAAAAAAAATCCAGATAAGGCAATGAAAATCAGGCCATGAAAGATTCCAAGGCGATGAAATAAAGTGTAAATGACATCTGCCTTAGTGGATTTTGCGAAACGCTCTTGAGGCTCTGCTGGCGCGATCTTTTCCCATGTACGCAAAACTAAGAGGATTAGCAAAATTTGTATGCAGCCAAAGAGAAACCAGTCGATGCCATCAAATGCATCCTCAGCCCAGGCCATGAGATCAAATTGATACAGAATAGGTGCCACGACTTTAGAGAAGATAAGCTCTTGAATCTGTGCATAAGCATCAGATATTCCGTTCAATAAGGCACTAGTCTCCATAGCTAATATTGTGACCGATTTAGCCTATTTCGGTAATGTTCCAAAACAAAACCCACGATTTTTAAGGTTCACAATCAATTGCTCGAGGACTGCGGGAGCCCAGGGGTCTTTTCTGGACCAGATGCCTAAATGAGCCATTGCAATATCGCCGTCAGCTAGATTCTTTGTTGCCCTCTCCAGTAACACGCTATTTGGGTGAGTTTGGGAAGATAACTCGTCCCCCAAAAAACCTGCAGGATTCCAAGCAAAATGCTCGAAACCACATTGGGCACCCATTCTGAGTAATCGAGATGAAGTCTTACCCCCTGGCGCGCGCCAAATCTTTTGGATATGCGTTCCAGTAAGCTCCTTGAAGCGATCATCTACTCTCCTAATTTCTCGGCAATAACTTGCTTCCTTATACAAAATCGTAATTCCAGCTTTACTACCAAATTGTGGTTTAGCGTAGACTTCGCCAACGGGACCATCTTTAATAAAATAAACATGATCATAGGTGTGACTACCAAAATGATGACCCTCTTTCACCAGCTCTTGCCAATAGCCCTGCCAAGCATCGTCTAGAGAAAAA
>JALRHB010000192.1 GCA_023253245.1 Polynucleobacter sp.
AAGGGGCCAAAATCTTTCCAAGGAACATAGGGACTAAACCAACCCCAATACCTACGAGGATAAAAAGCAGAACGGGAAAGTAATTATCGAGATTCAAAATAGTCCTGATTCGTTCGTCTGGTTAGTCCTAAATAACAACAAATTATTCAGTAATTCAATGTACAAAACCTTGATTTACGGCATGAACTCCTAAAAAATTATGCTTTTTGGTGCCGACGGCGAGACTCGAACTCGCACAGCCTAAGCCACTACCCCCTCAAGATAGCGTGTCTACCAATTTCACCACGTCGGCATCTTGTAAATCTTATCAATTCTACCGCATTGCACCACTACTACACCCCAAAAATAGGGGTGAAAAACTCGAAAAGTAACTTTTTACTTTGGAACCGCTGGCTTGCTTGGATCTTGGGCAGGAGCTACTGGCGCAGACGCTGGTGCTGGCGCGGGAGCAACAGTGCCAGACAAAACACCTGGGCTCACTTCCTTCTTGTTGCCGATCCAAGTAATGCCTAAAGTGCAGACAAAAAAGACTGCCGCAAAAATAGCAGTTGTGTGAGACAGGAAATTGGCTGAACCACTGGCACCGAAAAGACTACCAGAAGAGCCCGATCCAAACGCGGCACCCATGTCAGCCCCTTTGCCCTGTTGGAGCAATACCAGCAAGATCACAGCCAATGCAGAAATAACCTGCAAAACAACCAATAAAGTCTTAAACCATTCCATGGCTCATCTCCAAATAAAAACTAGGCCTGACAGATAGCTAGAAAATCCTGAGGATTCAATGAAGCACCCCCAATTAACCCACCATCTATATCAGGCATTGCAAAAAGTTCAACAGCATTATCAGGCTTGACACTGCCGCCATACAAAATTCCCACATGGGACGCTACATCCTCATCAAACTCAGCCAGTTGCAAGCGAATTGCGCGGTGCATATCTTGCGCAAGGTCGGCGCTAGCCACTTTGCCAGTTCCTATTGCCCAGATGGGCTCATATGCAATTAAACAGTCCGCCAAACGATCCTGCAGAACAGCAACCTGTTTTGAAATTTGTCCGCGAACCACCTCTACTTCTCTACCCGAATTACGTTCGTCAGCTGATTCGCCAACACAAATCACTGGCGTCATCCCATTATCTAAAACCTGCAAAGCTTTTTCAGCAACATGCTCATCAGTCTCGCGATGATATTGGCGTCGTTCAGAGTGACCGACAATCACAAACGAACAGCCCAACTCCTTCAACATAGCTGCAGCTACCTCACCGGTATAAGCGCCTGCTGCATACATGGAAACATCTTGCGCACCCAAGCTCAAGAAAGCCGGGGAATAATCTTCGATCAACTGACCACATTGAGCTAAATAAGGACTTGGGACACATACGGCATACTTGCGACCAGCTGGCATTCCTTGCTCCATGCCACGGCAAACAGATTTAACCCAACTCGCATTACTGGCGAGACTGCCGTTCATTTTCCAGTTAGCAATGACAGTGAGGGGGCGCATGAAATCCTGATGAACTCTTAGACAGTTAAAACAATCTTGCCAACATGCTCTGACGACTCCATTAGACGATGGGCATCAGCAGCTTGATCTAGAGTAAATGTCTTATAAATTACCGGTTTTAACTTTCCTGCATCGAGTAAAGGCCAAATCCGAGCATGCAACTGCTGCGTGATTTGCTTCTTAAATGAGACGGGGCGTGGGCGCAAGGTTGAGCCGGTAATCGTTAAACGACGACGCAAAATTTGACCTGTGTTCACCTCGGCCTTAGAGCCACCCATAATCGCAATGATCACAATACGACCATCGTCAGCCAAGCAATCGATCTCTTTTTGCACGTAAGCGCCTGTAACCATGTCAAGCACGACATTGACACCCTTACCATCTGTAGCCTTCTTGACCTCCTCTACAAAATCTTGCGTCTTGTAGTTGATAGCTAAGTCAGCGCCTAAAGCAACACAGGCAGCACACTTCTCATCTGTTCCAGCAGTTACAAACACCTTATGGCCCAAAGCCTTAGCAATCAAAATGGCCGTTACACCAATACCGCTAGAGCCACCCTGCACCAGCAAGGTTTCACCTTCAGACAATTCGCCACGCATGAAAACATTGCTCCATACGGTATAGAAAGTCTCTGGTAATGACGCAGCTTCTTGATCAGAAAATCCCTTGGGATAAGGCAGGCATTGTGCTATCGGTGCAGTGCACAACTCTGCATAGCCACCACCTTGCACTAGCGCACAAACCTTATCGCCAACTTTGAGTCCAAACA
>JALRHB010000193.1 GCA_023253245.1 Polynucleobacter sp.
GGGGTGTGGCATTACGTGATATTGGTTGGTTTGGCTACGCTTCTATGGTGATTTTCCTCTTGGAGTTCATCGTAGGTTTTGTATATATCTGGAAAAAGGGCGCTCTCGACTGGGAGTGATCGATATGGCATTAGAAGGCGTTCTTAAAGAAGGTTTTGTAACAACAACTGCGGACCAGTTGATTAACTGGACACGCAATGGTTCTTTATGGCCCATGACTTTTGGTCTAGCATGTTGTGCAGTTGAAATGATGCATGCTGGTGCCTCCCGTTACGATTTAGATCGTTTTGGTGTAGTTTTCCGCCCATCACCACGCCAGTCTGACTTGATGATCGTTGCCGGTACTTTATGCAACAAAATGGCACCCGCTTTACGTAAGGTTTATGACCAAATGCCTGAGCCACGCTGGGTGATCTCTATGGGTTCTTGCGCTAATGGTGGCGGTTATTATCACAACTCTTACTCAGTTGTTCGGGGTTGTGATCGCATTGTGCCAGTAGATATTTACGTTCCTGGCTGTCCCCCAACTGCTGAAGCCTTGATTTATGGAATTATTCAGCTGCAATCCAAGATCACTCGCACTAGCACTATCGCGCGGAAGGCTTAAATCATGTCAGATCGATTAATTCAACTTGCGGGCAATCTAGAAAAAGTTTTGGGGCAGCGCATTCAATCAATTGAGATTGCTTTGGGTGAAGTCACTGTGGTTGTTAAGGCGGATACTTATTTTGAGTCTGCCATGCTTTTGCGTGATGATCCTTCGCTCGCCTTTGAGCAGTTAATTGATTTGTGCGGTGTTGACTATCAAGAGTTCCGCGAAGGGCAGTGGGGTGGTCAACGCTTTGGAGTTGTTTCGCACTTATTGTCATTAGCTCATAACTGGCGCTTGCGTGTACGGGTATTTGCCCCAGATGATTCATACCCATTAGTTGCTTCTGTTACTCCAGTTTGGGCCTCGGCTAATTGGTTTGAACGTGAAGCTTTTGACCTATACGGTATTTTGTTTGAAGGCCATGACGACTTGCGTCGTATTTTGACTGATTATGGATTTATTGGTCACCCCTTTAGAAAAGATTTCCCGATCTCAGGCAATGTTGAGATGCGTTATGACCCAGAGTTAAAGCGTGTGGTGTATCAGCCCGTAACCATCGAGGCGCGTGAGATTACTCCCCGTATCGTTCGTGAAGAGCAGTACGGAGGTTCGGTATAGACCATGGCACAAATTAAAAATTACACCCTCAATTTTGGCCCGCAGCATCCAGCTGCGCACGGCGTTCTTCGTTTAGTTCTAGAGCTCGATGGAGAGGTTATCCAGCGCGCTGATCCGCATATTGGTTTATTACATCGCGCTACTGAGAAATTGGCTGAAACTCGTACGTGGATTCAGAGTGTTCCATATATGGATCGACTTGATTATGTTTCCATGATGGCTAATGAGCATGCCTATGTGATGGCAATTGAGAAGTTGCTGCAGGTAGATGTTCCTTTGCGTGCTCAATATATTCGCGTCATGTATGACGAATTAACTCGCCTTCTAAACCACTTGCTCTGGATTGGTTGTCATGGCCTGGACGTTGGTGCGATGGCGATCTTCTTGTATGCCTTCCGAGATCGTGAAGACATTTTTGATATGTATGAGGCGGTTTCCGGAGCGCGTATGCATGCTGCCTACTATCGTCCTGGTGGGGTGTATCGTGATCTACCAGCGCAAATGCCTCAATACTCTAAATCTAAAATTCGCAATGCATCTGCAGTCAAGCGTCTCAATGAAAATCGCACGGGCTCGCTCCTAGATTTCATTGAAGACTTTTCAAATCGCTTTGATGCCAACGTTGATGAGTACTGCAATCTCTTAACTGATAATCGTATCTGGAAGCAGCGTTTGGTAGGTATTGGTGTGGTTTCTCCTGAACGCGCCTTACAGCTTGGCTTTACTGGTCCAATGTTGCGTGGCTCAGGTATTGAATGGGATCTGCGTAAGAAGCAGCCATATGAAATCTACGACAAGCTTGACTTTGATATTCCAGTTGGCGTCAATGGCGATTCTTACGATCGTTATTTGGTGCGCATGGAAGAGATGCGTCAATCTAATCGCATTATTAAACAGTGTGTAGCTTGGTTAAAGGCTAATGATGGCCCGGTGATGAGCGATAACCATAAAGTATCTCCTCCGAAACGGGTCGATATGAAGACTAATATGGAAGAGTTGATTCATCACTT
>JALRHB010000194.1 GCA_023253245.1 Polynucleobacter sp.
AAAGATTTCAATCATGCCAACTACGGTACCGAAGAGTCCTAGCAATGGAGCAACGGTGGCGATGGTTGCTAATGCCCCTAGGTAGCGGTCTAGCTTGATCCAAGTGGTTTGTGCGACTGCTTGCAACTCCTCAAAAGCGGCATTGGCAGAGCTACCAGCAGCTTTTTCCTGCAAGATGCGAGCAAAGAGAGAGCCGACTGGCAACAATGTGCTTAAGGCGCTAATTTGAGCGTCAGCCAGTTTTTTACCCTCAGCAATCGCATTGGCTAGGCCAAATAGGGACTCCAGGCTACCTTTGGGGAATATATGGATTTTGCGTAAATACCAGGCCCTCTCGATGATGATTGCCAGCCCGATAATGGAGATAATGAGGAGGGGCCAAATAGGCCAGCCTGCAGACAGTAAGATTGAGTACATATGCTCAGTACTTTAGCTGAATTAAAAATGGATTTTCAGAATGTCTTCCTGTGGATAACTCTGTGCAAAACTTTTCTTGTATTTTGCTGTAAGTCCTTGATTGATGGTGGAATGCCGCAGAAATAGGCAAAGTGGACCTATAGGGGTGTGATTAATTCATCATATAAATCAATGGGTTAATGTATTGGTGTTGGATTTATGAGACGTTTTGGGTCAGTAATTACTTACTTTTAAGGATTATCTCTAGGCAGTATCAGTTTCTGTGGATATTTATTGCTTGCCAAGCCCCGTAAATGCGTAGATGAAGAGAAAAAATGTCGGAAATATCAAGAGAAATCCTTAGTGTTAGCGATCTCAACCGCGCCATTGCAAGCTCTTTGGAGGAGCGCTTTGATGTTGTTTGGGTTAGCGGGGAGATTTCCAACTTCAAAGCTTATGAAAGTGGCCATTGGTACTTTTCACTTAAGGACGAAGAAGGGCAAATTCGCTGTGTGATGTTTCGTGGCCGCAATGGCCAGGTGGGTTTTATGCCCCAATCAGGTGATTTAGTCGAGTTGGCTGCCAATGTGGGGTTTTATGTGCCACGAGGGGATATTCAGCTGACCGTGCAAAGTATGCGTCGCGCTGGCATGGGTGGTTTGTACGAGGCTTTTCTGAAGCTCAAGGCTAAGTTGGCTAAAGAGGGCTTGTTTGATGTTGAGAACAAGAGGCACATTCCCACACACCCCAGGGCAATTGGCATTGTTACCTCTTTGCAAGCAGCTGCTTTAAAAGATGTTTTAAGCACCTTGGAAAGAAGAGCCCCGCATATTCCGATTGTGATCTATCCAAGCTTAGTGCAGGGTCCAGAAGCGCCAGCTGGACTCATTAATGCCTTGAGAAATGCTCAAGAAGAAAACGCAGTCGACGTGATTTTGTTGGTACGTGGTGGCGGCAGTATTGAAGACCTTTGGGCGTTTAATGATGAGAAATTAGCTTATGCGATTGCCGCATCAAGTATTCCGATTGTGAGTGGCGTTGGGCACGAAACCGATATAACGATTGCCGATTTTGTAGCTGACTTGCGGGCACCCACTCCCACCGGTGCTGCAGAGTTGGCAGCCCTACGCCGAGATCAACTCTTGCAAGAACTCGAGATCTTTTCTCAGACCCTCACCCAAAGAGTAAGCCAGCGCGTGGAGCGTGAAGCACAAACATTAGATCAGCTGGCATTGCGTTTAAGCCATGCTTTACCAAATCCTGATCGTATGCGCGAACAGATCACCGCTTGGCAGCAGCGCCTCAATCAAGCTTGGTTAGTTAGGGTGGATAGTTGGAAACGCGATCAATCTCACTATCAATCTCAATTAGAAATGCTCAACCCCCAGAGAACCCTAGAGCGGGGATATGCCGTGATCTTAAGTAAGGCCGAAAAGACAATGCACGCCGTACGAAATCCACAAGAGCTCAATACCCGTGATGGGTTTGAAGTTCGGCTGGCAGAAGGTCAAGTGGATGTTGAGTTTTCAAGGATCCGGGAAAATTAATAAGCGCGTTCAAAGAAAACTCCCGCTGGCACCTTAAAACGTTTTGCCAAGGAATTGATTTGGCGAACATTGAGTTGCCTGGCTCCTGAAAGAATTTGAGAGACAACGCTTTGATTACCCACTTCAGGTAAATCAGACTGCTTTAGATTATGTTGCTCCATCAAGAATGAAAGCAGCACTTGAGGTTTAGCATCAGGAACATCGAAATGTTCTAGATCGTAAGCTCGTATTAATTCACTTACTAGCTCAAATAAATCTAAAAGAGGGTGCTTCTTA
>JALRHB010000195.1 GCA_023253245.1 Polynucleobacter sp.
CGTAAGGTAGATTCCACCTCTATCAAGTTATCACTTGATAGCAATAAGATCGTCTTGCTGTCACCCTTGGGGTTTTCGCCAACAGGGCAAGCATTTAATCTGGCCTTTGAGGATGTCGCTGCCTCTACTGCAGCTGCACTCAAAGCCGATAAGCTCATTTTCTTAAGTCCTTATGAAGGCCTCAAAGATAATGAAGGCAACTTCATTACTGAATTGTCAATGCCACAACTTCAGCAATATATTGCTCAACACACAAATTTAGATATTGGTATAAAAAGCTTACTTAATATTGCCGGAAGAGCTATCAGAGCTGGTGTGAGCCGCGTCCACTTTCTACCCTGCAATCAAGATGGCGCATTGCTTGAAGAGCTATTTACCCATGATGGTATCGGCATGATGCTGGCATCTTCCGATATTGAGAACTTGCGTGAGGCCAATCAAGATGATGTTGGGGGCATCTTGCAACTGACTAGCCCCTTAGAAGAGGAAGGAATCTTAGCAGCCCGCGGGCAGGATGTGATTGAGCGCGATATTCAACGTTTTTCAGTGATTGAGCACGACAAGGTGCTTTTTGGTTGTGCAGCGCTCTTTCCCTTCCCAAATGGAGTTGGAGAACTTGCATGTCTGGCCGTAAATCCCGATGTGCAAGGCTCCGGAGATGGGGAGCGTTTACTCAAACGAATTGAAATGAGAGCCAAACAAGAAGGGATTAAGAAATTATTTGTTCTTACTACTCGAACTGAGCATTGGTTTCTCAAACGTGGCTTTAAAAGAGCCTCAGTAGATGATTTGCCAGAAGAAAGAAAGCAAATCTATAACTGGGATCGTAAGTCCATGGTCCTCACCAAAGAACTCTGAGAATTTTTATTTGTAACGAAGTTGAAAGGCAATACAGATGACACGGATGGTTCAATGCATCAAACTCAATAAAGAAGCCGAAGGCATGGACTTCGCCCCCTTGCCTGGCGAACTTGGCAAGAAAATTTGGAATCAAGTTTCCAAAGAAGCTTGGGCAGCTTGGTTAAAACAGCAAACAATGCTGATCAATGAAAATCGCTTGAATATGGCCGATCCACGTGCGCGCCAGTATCTTCTCAAGCAGGTAGAAAAGTACTTTTTTGAGGGTGGCGCAGATACTGCACAAGGCTATGTTCCACCAGCAGATGAAGCAAAATAATCTTTAGCTCAGAATGTCAAGCGACTGACGCCTGACGCATTACTGACCAATAAGACATCTGCCTTCTCTTTGGCAAAGAGACCTACCGTAATCACTCCAGCAATTTGATTAATATGAGACTCTAGCGCCGCTGGATCGCTTATCTTAAGGCCAGCCACATCTAAAATCCAGCCACCGTTATCCGTTACAAAAGCTTGGCTAGGGGTTTGCTCCAAATCCGATCGCGTTTGCTTGGATAAACGCAAACTAACGCGGCCGCCAAGCTTTTCAAGCTCTCTAGAAACGACTCCTTTAGCAAGAGGAATGATTTCAACTGGCAAGGCAAAAGCACCTAGAACTGGAACTTGCTTAGAAGCATCACAGATGCAGATAAACTGCTGAGCCATCGAAGCAATAATTTTTTCCCGGGTCAAAGCGCCACCGCCGCCCTTTATCATATTTCCAAACGGATCAATCTCGTCAGCGCCGTCTACGTAAGCTGGTAATTGCGTAACTTCATTCGGATCTAAAACGGTAAAACCATGCTTTAGTAAGCGTTCTGTAGTTGCGTTGGAACTGGATACCGTTCCAGAAAAATGACTCTTAAAGGGAGCTAAAGCATCAATAAAACAATTTGCCGTAGAGCCCGTCCCCACACCCAACACTTGTCCGGCAGGCAGCTTAAGAACCTCATCTCTGGCTGCCTCACCCACCAATTGTTTTAATTGATCTTGATTCATAGTCTTACAAGCCTACCTTTTTGAACTGGAACGTCATGATTTACCCGTCTATCATATGATATTGAGCATTACAACACGATTAATCTACCCCGAAATTACGAAATCTGATGACATCTAACCCCTCCACTCTCGAGCAACTCAAAAAACTAACCACTGTTGTCGCTGACACTGGAGATTTTGAGCGGATGAGACAGTATCAACCCCAGGATGCAACTACCAACCCCTCTTTAATTCTGAAAGCGGCTCAGCAGCCGAACTACCAAGCCTTAGTACTGAGAATTAAAGATGAGCATCCTGGAATGAAATCTAGTGAT
>JALRHB010000196.1 GCA_023253245.1 Polynucleobacter sp.
TACCACTCCTGCTCCAATCAGCCCTGCAATTTGATAACCAATTACAAGCACCATCAACATATTAGGTCCTGGTGCCAACTGCCCAATACTGTAAATGTGAACAAATTGAGTGTGATTAATATCAAACTGCTGCGCCAGCAAAGTTTGCATCTCAGGAAGTACTGCAGTGCCGCCGCCAACCGCCAGAATCGACAGTAAGGCAAAGCTCAGTGTAAGGTGAATAAGTGCACTCATGCTTTTTTATTTGGCCGGTACAGGTAAAGAGAAATGGGTGCCATGATCAATATGACGTAAGGCAAAGACAATTTAGCAATACTCATTAATAAAAAGGTGCAAATAATAATGAGCAAAGACTGCAGATGTCGCCAATGATCATTGCCAATCTTATAGGTAATGGCGGCTAGAAGTCCGGTAGCTGCAGCCGCAATGCCAGCTAACACATAGTTAACCAAAGGATGGTCAGCTGCACTAGCATAGATGATGCCTACTGCCAGCACAAAGATAGACCCTGGCAGAATTAAACCTAACGTTGCAGTGATTGCACCTAAGGCACCCCGCAAATGGTCTCCAGCAATGACTGCAAGGTTCACAGAATTAAGACCTGGCATAGTCTGGCTGATAGCCAGATAAGCCATGAACTCATCAGCTGAAAGCCACTTGCGTTTTTCAACCAATAGAATTCGCTCATAGGCAATGATTCCGCCACCAAAACTAACAGCGCCAATAATGAAAAATTGCACGAAGAGATCTTTTAAGCTCGGCGCTCCATGTATATGATTCTGAATATCGGCGGCCATTACTGTTCAGGCTTTCCGTAGACCAAAGCGGTTTTAGTTGTGCCGATTTCTAGCCAGTTTGCAAGCTCGATTTGGAGCTTTTTGAAGAACTTATCAGCACGCTTATGTGCCTTGGCTTGCTTTCTGTTTGCATCATTCACGCGATAAGAAAATGCTAGCTCACCAACTATTGGATCGCCCACACTCCTCATCCAGATAGCGATTTCACAATGAGCTTGAACGCCATCACCAAAAACCAAATTACCAATTGGCAAACAAGCCTCTAGAATTTTGTTAGTACTCCCACCCACTATACGCAATGGCTTTTTCTTATCAATGGAGAGTTTTGCCAAACCAGGGAAAAATTTAATCACGCTAGATAGAGATCTATCAAATACGCTATCAATTGGGACTGCATCAAGAATTGCATTATTCGAATAAATTGATCTTGCCGAACCAATTGCATCACCACGGAGAATCTCTTCCTTAAGGCGTAAGCGCGATTTAATCGATTTTTTAGGAGCGGGATTAAATTGATTAGATTTCTCAATATCACCTGTGCGGCACTTTAATGTAACCTCGCACCAGTCATCGACCCAAATATTCTGCCTAGACTCGCGTACCCGAAGAATCACATTATTGAGACGAAAATCCTCACCAGGAGTGTCATAAAAATAGATGCTGCGTAAACCTGTTGCAGCATTGTCTAGGTGGAAAAAATCCACTTTATTTTTCTTGCAAAAATTGAGAATTTGGTCGCTTAATGCGGTAATTCTGCTACGCCTATCAAGGCCCTGAGGCTTGATCAGCAGCTTGAATTCCCGATTGGTAATTTTGAGCTTTGACTTCAATGCTTTTCTCCCACTAAAGATTAGTGAGAGGTTAACACCCTCTAGGCTGACTAGTAAATCTCAGGAACGTACATTTCCTTGGGTACTGGGCCTCGAAAATAATCCGGATTATGAACCCGTTCTGGCAAGGTAATGACTGGATGATCAATCTCTTTATAGGGAATCTGATCCAAGAGATGGGTGATGCAGTTAAGACGGGCTTTTTTCTTATCATTAGCTGCTACAACCCACCAAGGAGCCTCAGGTATAGAAGTCCGCTCAAGCATGATTTCTTTGGCTTTTGTATAGGCCTCCCATAAACGTCTAGCCTCCAAATCCATGGGACTGAGTTTCCATTGCTTGAGTGGGTCTTGCTCGCGCCCTAAAAATCTGCGCAACTGTTCTGCGCGACCGACGTTGAGCCAGATTTTAACAAAATGATACCCCTCGTCGGAGAGCATCGTTTCAAAATCGGGTAGTTGGATAAAGAAATGCCGGCGCTGTTCGGGCGTGCAAAAGCCGAAGACATGCTCCACCACGCCGCGATTATACCAGCTCCGATCAAAGAGCGCGATTTCACCGTTGCTGGGAAGGTGGCTTACAT
>JALRHB010000197.1 GCA_023253245.1 Polynucleobacter sp.
TACTAAATGGAGCATCTGGTATTGCCGTGGGTATGGCTACCGAAATCCCTTCACACAATTTGCGTGAGGTAGCAAGCGCGGCTATTGCTTTAATGAAGTCTCCAAAGATGAGCGCTTCAGAATTATTGGAGATCATGCCTGGGCCTGATTATCCGGGCGGTGGGCAAATTATTTCTTCTGCAGCAGAGCTTGCTCAGATCTATGAGACAGGGCGTGGCAGCGTCAAGGTTCGAGCACGCTGGTCGATTGAAGAGCTAGCTCGTGGGCAGTGGCAAGTGGTTGTCAATGAGTTACCGCCATCAACATCTTCACAACGTGTATTGCAAGAAATTGAAGAGATTACCAATCCAAAGGTCAAGGTAGGCAAAAAGACTCTAACGCCTGATCAAAATAATCTTAAATCCACCATCCTGAATGTTTTGGATGGCGTGCGCGATGAGTCAAGTAAGGATGCAGCTGTACGTTTAGTCTTTGAGCCTAAGAGTAAAAATATTGATGTCACTGAATTTGTCAATCTCTTGTTGGCGCATACTTCGCTTGAATCGAATGCTCCAATGAATTTGGTGATGATCGGTACCGATGGTCGTCCTCGTCAAAAAGGTTTAAAAGAAATCATCTCTGAATGGATTTCTTTCAGAGTTGGCACAGTCACACGCCGTACTCATCATCGTTTAAATAAAGTGAATGACCGGATGCACATTTTAGAAGGGCGACTTACTGTTCTTCTGAATATCGATAAAGTCATTAAGATTATTCGTAATAGTGATGAACCCAAGCTTGATTTAATTAAGGAATTTAAGTTAAGTGAGCGTCAAGCAGAAGACATTTTGGATATCCGCTTGCGTCAGTTGGCGCGTCTAGAGGGCATCAAGATTGAGCAAGAATTAAAAGAGCTCAAATCTGAGCGTGATGACTTAGAAGGCCTCTTGCAAAGTGATAGCGCTTTGCGCAAGCGCATCATCAAAGAAATTGAAGCCGACATGAAAGAATTCGGTGATGATCGTCGCACTTTAATTTTGGAAGATAAGCGTGCAGTTGCAGAAACCAAAGTGCTTGATGAGCCTGTGACAGTGATTGTTTCCCAAAAAGGCTGGGTTCGTGTTCGCCAGGGTCATGAGCATGACGCTAGCCAGTTTAGCTTTAAGTCTGGGGATGCTCTTTATGCCACTTTTGAATGCCGTACCGTTGACGTGATGCAAGGCTTTGGAAGTGATGGACGTGTGTATACGGTTCCTGTCAGTGAATTGCCCGGTGCGCGCGGCGATGGTTCGCCATTAACCAGCTTTGTTAATTTAGCTGCTGGCTCACAAATGGTTGCCTACTATGCTGGACAGGCAGATGATTTAGTGCTTATTTCTACGAGGGCGGGTAATGGTTTCTTGGCCAATGTTGCTGATATGACAACCCGCAACAAAGCAGGTAAATCGTTTATTGGTGTCGATAGTAAGTTCCCTGGTGGTGATGCACCTTTAGGCGCGGCTAAAGTGGTAGCAGGCATGAAGCAAGTTGCTTGTTTATCAGAGAGCTCTAAATTGCTGGTATTTCCCTTGGATGAGTTAAAGCGACTTCCCGCTGGTGGTAAAGGGGTTATTTTGATGGGTTTAGATAGTAATGAGAGATTAGCATCTGCCATTGCCGTTGGACCAGAAGGTGCGACATACTCTGGGGCTGGTAGGGCAGGTAAACCTACAGAGCTAAACTTGGACGCTAAAACCCTCAAATCGTTTGCAGGCAATCGTGCCCGCAAAGGCCATTTTGTGGAGCCTCGCCTTAAAGACGGCAAGCTTAGAGCAAATTAAGTTTTTGTAGATACTTCAAGGCCTAGCGAAAACATTCATTAGGCCTTGGGTATTTAAATTTCAGCAATTAATTCAATTTCAACGCAGGAACCGAGTGGAATTTGGGCGACCCCAAAAGCACTTCGAGCATGTTTGCCAGCCTCACCAAATACTTCAAAAAGTAGCTCAGAGCAGCCATTAATTACCAAGTGTTGCTCAGTAAATTCTGAGGTGGAGTTCACTAAGCCCATCACTTTAACAATCCGTTTGACTTTATCGAGTGATCCAAGGTGATTTTGCAAGGTAGAAATCAGATCGATTGCAATCGACCTAGCTGCAGCTTTACCAGTTTCGGTATCCATATCTAAACCTAGTTTTCCAACCCATGGCTTTCCATCTCGTTTGGCAATATGTCCGGAT
>JALRHB010000198.1 GCA_023253245.1 Polynucleobacter sp.
TAACAATAAATCAGCCAATGCCAGAAGAAGAAAGCGCTTACAGAGGTGGGGTTTTCGAAGACCAAGAAACAAGAGACTCAAGGCGACAAAGACAATCACCCAATTGAGGGGTTCAATGCAAAACTGCACAATCTTAGAAATAACAAAAAATAAGCTATCCATATAGTGACAATATTAACTACATGCTAAGCACTGTTGGTCAATAAGCCCTAATATAGTGACTATGCAAAAAGCACTCGTTTGGCTCCGTCGCGATCTTCGTCTTTATGACAATGCCGCTCTTCACCATGCACTTCAGTCTAGCGGCCAAGTGTGGCTCACCTTCATTTTTGATACCGATATTCTCGACCCCCTTCGTAATGGCGAACTAGATAAAAATGGTTTGAAGCATGACCGGCGCGTCGATTTCATTTGGCAAGGCCTTCAACAAATCGATGAGCAACTGCGCCAACAAGGCGGGGGACTCATTGTGCAGGTGGGCAAGCCGACTGACTGTATTCCTAAAATTGCTCAAGCCTTAGGCGTAAATGCTGTCTTTACAAATCATGACTACGAGCCGTCAGCAATTGCGCGGGATTTGTCGGTAAGCAAATCACTCAAGGAGCTTGGTATTGGCTTTGAAACCTTCAAAGATCAAGTTATTTTCGAGAAAAAAGAAATTCTGACAAACTCCAACACCGTATTTTCAGTCTTCACGCCATATAAAAATAACTGGCTCAAAACTCTTCAAGAAAAAGATATTGCAGCCTACGATTGCACTCCCAAAAAAGGGCAATGGGGTCAGATTCCTAAAGTACTTCAGGCTTCTTTCCCCAGCCTAGAATCGATGGGCTTCACACCCACAGGTATCGAATCCTATCTCCCTCCAGGATCTTCTGGCGGACAACAATTTTTAGAAGATTTTTTAAGTCGGATTGATCAATATCAGATTGGCAGAGATTTTCCAGCCCTTAAAGGAGTGAGTTACCTCTCCACCCACTTGCGCTTTGGCATGCTCTCTATACGAGGTCTAGTAAGAGAAGCGCATCGTCGCATGCTTGCAGGCAGCATGGGCGCAACCATCTGGTTAAGCGAGTTAATTTGGCGAGATTTTTATTTCATGATTCTCGCCAACCATCCACGCCTAGCTAGTGGCGCATCCTTTAAACCAGACTATGAACAGATTCAATGGGAAAGTGGCGCCCAAGCCGACAAGTTATTTAAAGCATGGTGCGAGGGTAAAACCGGCTATCCATTAGTGGATGCGGCGATGCATCAACTCAATCAAACCGGCTATATGCATAATCGCCTACGCATGGTGGTGGCCAGCTTCTTAAGCAAAGATCTGGGAATCGATTGGCGCTGGGGAGAAGCCTATTTTGCCCAACATCTCAATGACTTTGAGCTTTCTTCAAATAATGGGGGGTGGCAATGGGCCTCCTCATCAGGATGTGATGCCCAGCCCTACTTTAGGATTTTTAATCCCATTACCCAATCCGAAAAATTTGATCCTGATGGCAAATTTATCCGTCGCTACTTACCTCAGCTGGACAAGCTATCTAAAAAATCCATTCATGCTCCGTGGCAAGCGGGTCATATAGAGCTTGAAGCTGCTGGCATTGTATTGGGTCGAGATTATCCATTGCCCATTGTGAATCATGATGAGGCTCGTAAGAAGACTTTGGTGCGCTATAGCGTAGTCAAAAAAGTGGGCTCAGATACCAGCGAAAGCTAAATTGATAGCCCTTCTACAATTCCAATTAAGATAAGGCATGAGCAAGATTTATGCAGTTGGTGATATTCAGGGGTGCGCGCCATCTTTAAAGGCGCTCGTCAAAAAACTCCCCACAAAATCTAAGATGATTTTCTTAGGAGATCTTGTTAATCGTGGGCCAGATTCTCTAGGAACCTTGCGTTATCTTAAAAAGCTTCAAGAAGCACAACGCATTGAGTGTATTTTAGGTAATCATGACTTGCACCTACTTGCTGTCGATGCTGGCTTACGAAAAACCAAAAGCCTTGATACCGTTCAACCCATTCTCAATGCCCCAGATCGGGCAGAACTCATTCATTGGTTGCGTCATAGGCCAATGGCATTGAGCAATGGCAAAGTCTTAACGGTTCATGCAGGCGTACTCCCCCAGTGGGATCTTCAGCAAACCATTGAGTGCGCGCAAGAG
>JALRHB010000199.1 GCA_023253245.1 Polynucleobacter sp.
AAAAACCTTCCCCTCTAAGTGGGTCTACTGTATAGCTAATCTGCCCCTCTTCCTCAATTTCCAGCCACTCGACATCAGGACCAAACTTGGCTTGACCACCCATGTCTAGTGTGAGATGAACTCCTAAACCACCTGGCTCTGGAATGGGATAAATTAAATGGCCAAAGGGGGATTTTCCAGAGAGGGAAAAATAATTGCCTTTAGCGAAATATGCTTTAGGTATTTGGTCTTTGGCAAGCCCTTCGATCCGCTGGGCTAGGGCTGGCGCACTTAATCCAGCACAATTAATGAGCAGCTTAGTTCTAATCCGCATCCCATCAGCCCCTCCAATCTCCAACTCAAAGCCCCCTTCTGCCTGATTGCCAATAGGTTTAGCACTGAGTAATGGTGATTGATAGGCCACCATGCCACCAGCATCCTCAAAACCCCCAAGCAAAGAGAGCATGAGGCCATGACTATCGACTACACCAGTAGTAGCTGAAAGAAGTGCAGACTCGCAACGCAATTGCGGCTCCAAAGTTTTCGCCTGTGCCCCTGAAATCATTTTGATCTCCGGTACTTGGTTTTGCGTAGCCTTATACAAAATAGCTTGTAGATCATCTAACTGACTGGCATCAGTCGCAACAATCAATTTGCCGTACGCTTTGGTGCTAACCTGATGACTACGGCAATACTCATATAAAAGGCGATTACCCTCAACACAGAGCTTGGCCTTAAGAGAATCTTTTGGGTAATAAATACCAGCATGGATTACTTCGCTATTACGCGCGCTGCTAATGGTGCCAAATGAGGACTCTCTTTCAAGCAAAATGGTTTCGCGCCCTTGTAAGGCCATCTCCCTAGCAACTGCTAGTCCAACCACCCCAGCACCTACGACTACACAATCAACCTGCTCCATTCCGGTTTTCCTGACCTAATTTGCACAATATCTTATTTTTTTAAGGGCTCCAATCTGAATTAAAGCCCCTTATATTCCTCAAATCGTAACATTTTCAATGTTTTAAGGGGGTTTTGGAGACCTTATTGATAAAATCTAGAAATGTCTTCATCAGTATCTTTGCCCTCCCAAAATCTACATTGCGCCATTAATATCTCCTTAGATACTGCATACCAAGGTATTGATGAGCACGCCTGGCAAACACTTTTTGCCCACGCTCGTCAGCGCGGACTTGAGCAATTTATCGCTGATATGTTTGCTGGCAAACATATTAATCAGAGTGAAGACCGTCCTGCACTTCACTCTGCACTGCGTAATCTAGCAGAGACTCCTATCTTGATCGCTGGGTCGGATGTGATGCCTGAGGTTGCCAAAGTATGGCAACGTATTGAGACTCTAAGCAAACAATGGGATGGTGTCACCGATGTGATTCATATCGGTATTGGCGGTTCGGATTTTGGACCACGCTTAGCCATTGAAGCCCTTGCCCACGTACCAGGCATTCACAGTCGTGGTATGCGCATACATTTTTTGGCCAACATTGATACCGCAGAGTTAGCTCGCATCTTAGCAACAGCAAAACCAGAGACCACCCGCGTCATTATTGTTTCTAAATCCTTTACTACTCTAGAGACCACCATGAATGCCAAAGCGGTAGTTACTTGGCTCAAGGATTGTGGTCGCAGTTCAGAACAAATCGCGCAAGCTCTATATGCAGTATCAGCCAATATAGAAGCTGCCAAAGCATTTGGGATTTTGGAGGATCACATTCTCCCCTTTTGGGATTGGGTTGGCGGCCGTTACTCTGTTTGGTCAGCGGTAGGTCTACCAATTGCCCTTCAATATGGTTTTGAAACCTTTAAGCAATTTTTAGCTGGCGCCCAAGCAATGGATTTGCATTTTCAAAATGCGCCCCTTGAGCAAAATCTACCCGTCATCATGGCTCTTACTTTGCTCTACCAGCAAGAGCAGCATGACATTAAGGCCTACGCTGCTATTCCCTATGCTGATGCTTTAGATTGGTTTCCAAGGTGGTTACAACAACTTGATATGGAGAGCAATGGTAAGAGTATCGACCGTAATGGCAATCCAGTGAAGCATTCCTCCCCAGTAGTATTTGGTAGTGCCGGCAGCAATGCCCAACACTCTTACTTTCAACTCTTTCATCAAGGCACTGAAATCATTCCAATTGATTTCATAGCAGTGAGAGAACCT
>JALRHB010000019.1 GCA_023253245.1 Polynucleobacter sp.
CAACGCTATGGCCATGCCGGTTTGCCAGATGACACAATTCATATTCAATTGAACGGTACTGCTGGCCAAAGCTTTGCAGCTTTCTTAGCTAGAGGCATTACCTTGGATTTAGTTGGTGATGGCAATGACTATGTTGGCAAGGGCCTTTCAGGTGGTCGCGTGATCGTGCGCGCTCCCCATGAGTTCCGTGGTGATACTGCTAAGAACATTATTGTTGGTAATACTGTGCTCTATGGTGCTATTGGTGGCGAAGCATTCTTTAATGGCGTTGCTGGTGAGCGTTTTGCTGTTCGCAACTCAGGCGCCACAACCGTAGTTGAGGGTACTGGTGACCATGGTTGCGAATATATGACTGGTGGCACGGTAGTAGTGTTAGGTGCAACAGGCAGAAACTTTGCGGCAGGTATGAGTGGCGGTATTGCGTATGTTTATGATGAGGATGGCATGTTTGCCAAGCGTTGTAACACCAGTATGGCGACTTTAGAAAAAGTATTGCCATCGGCTGATCAGATTGCCAAGATACCCCAGTCAGAATGGCATGCCCCTGTTGATGTTAAGGATGGTGGCGAGCGCTTAACTGACGAGCAAATCTTGAAAGGCTTAATTGAGCGTCATTTCCGTCACACTGGTTCTGAGCGTGCTAAAGCAATCTTGGCTGATTGGGAAAATGCTCGCAGCCGTTTTGTGAAAGTGCTTCCAACTGAGTACAAGCGTGCATTAGGCGAACTTTGGGAAAAAGCGCAAAACAAAACTGTCGCTGCTTAAGTTAAACAATTAACGCAGATATTAAGAAAAGATACAAAGGATTTGATATGGGTAAGGTCACTGGATTTATGGAGTTTGAGCGCGTAGAAGAAACCTATGAAGCTCCTGAAAAGCGCCTGCATCACTACAAGGAATTTGTTGCTACATTGACGGACGATGAAGCCAAAGTTCAAGGTGCGCGTTGTATGGACTGCGGCATCCCGTTTTGTAACAACGGCTGCCCAGTCAATAACATCATCCCTGATTTCAACGACTTGGTCTTCCACAGTGACTGGAAGAATGCCCTAGATGTTTTGCAATCTACTAATAATTTCCCAGACTTTACTGGTCGCATCTGCCCTGCGCCTTGCGAAGCCGCATGTACTTTGGGTCTCCATTGAGCATGCCATTATTGATAAAGGCTGGGAGAGTGGTTGGGTTAAGCCACAGCCATCTAAAACCAAGACTGGCAAAAAAGTTGCTGTCGTTGGTGCCGGGCCTGCTGGCATGGCAGCTGCTCAACAGCTCGCGCGTGTTGGTCATGATGTAACTGTCTTTGAGAAAAATGATCGCGTGGGTGGCTTATTGCGTTACGGTATTCCAGATTTCAAAATGGAAAAGTGGTTGATTGATCGTCGTGTTGAACAAATGCAAGCTGAAGGTGTGAAATTTGAGACAGGCGTCTTTGTGGGTAAAGAAGCGATTGGTGCTGAAGTAAAAAATTACTCTACAAAATCCATTTCACCAGATCAGCTCATGAAAGATTTTGATGCTGTCATCATTTCAGGTGGCGCAGAACAGCCCCGTGATTTACCAGTTCCCGGTCGTGAGTTGGCTGGTGTCCATTTCGCTTTGGAATTTTTGATTCCTCAAAACAAAGAAAACGCGGGTGATTTCAAGAATGAAATTTCTGCAGCTGGCAAGCACGTAGTGGTCATTGGTGGTGGCGATACCGGATCTGACTGTGTGGGAACGTCCAACCGTCATGGTGCCGCTAAGGTCACTCAGTTTGAGTTGTTGCCACAGCCACCAGAAACCGAGAATAAGCCCTTGGTTTGGCCCTATTGGCCTACTAAGTTACGCACCTCTTCTTCTCATGAGGAAGGTTGTGAGCGTGATTGGTCTGTGGCCACTAAGCGTTTTGAGGGTAAAAACGGTAAGCTTGAGAAATTAGTCTGTGTTCGTCTGGAGTGGAAAGACGGCAAGATGACAGAAATGCCAAATTCTGAATTTGAAATCAAGGCTGACCTAGTCTTCTTGGCTATGGGTTTTGTTTCTCCTGCACAGCAGGTTCTCAATGCATTTGGTGTTGAGAAAGATGCCCGTGGCAATGCAAAAGCCACTGTAGATGGGCAAAACGCTTATCAGACCAATATTCCTAAGGTTTTTGCAGCCGGCGATATGCGTCGTGGCCAATCCTTAGTAGTTTGGGCCATTCGCGAAGGTCGCCAAGCAGCCAGAGCGGTAGATGAGTTTTTGATGGGGTCTTCTGTTTTGCCCCGATAATGTTGGGGATATGAATACTACCCAGTCTAATTCCATGGGCTTGAGGAAAGACGCTTCTGGCGAAGTTGTCGTTGAGATAAAAGACGTCAATTTTTCCTATGCTCCTGGTGAGCGGCAAATTTTGTCCGGACTCAATATGGAGTTCCGCCGTGGTCAGGTGGTTGCGGTAATGGGCGGGTCTGGTTGTGGCAAAACCACCATCTTGAGATTGATTGGTGGTCAATTTGCCGCTCAGTCCGGTCAAGTCCTATTTGAAGGGCGCGATGTTGGCAAGATGACTTCAGCTGAATTGATGCTCGTGCGACGTCGCATGGGTATGCTGTTTCAGTTTGGCGCGCTCTTTACCGATCTCAGTGTTTTTGAAAACGTCGCTTTTCCATTGCGTGAGCATACTAATTTGAGTGAGGATTTGTTGCGTTCACTCGTGTTGATGAAGCTCAACGCAGTAGGTTTACGTGGGGCACGTGATTTAATGCCTTCGCAGATTTCTGGTGGGATGGCTCGCCGTGTCGCATTGGCTAGGGCAATTGCATTAGATCCCCCGCTCATTATGTATGACGAGCCATTTGCTGGTCTTGATCCTATTTCCTTAGGTATTACAGCGCGTTTGATTCGAGATTTGAATAACGCTCTAGGTGCAACAAGCGTATTGGTTACACATGATGTTGAAGAAACATTTGAAATTGCAGACTATGTTTACTTCATTGCGAATGGTCGTATTGCTGCTCAGGGTAGCCCTGAAACATTAAGTCGTTCAACAGATCCCTTTGTGCGCCAATTTTTGGATGCCTCGCCTGATGGTCCGGTACCTTTCCACTATCCTGGGCAAACTCTCGCAGAAGATTTTGGGGTGAGCTTGAAATGAATCTTCTGAATAAAGCAATAGATCTTTTTGGCGATTTGGGATTTTTCATTCGCCGTAACTTAACAAGCTTAGGTCTTGCGGCTCGCATGTTTGTAGCGGTGATCTGGCGTTCTGGATTCTTATTGAAGAGACCCCGTTTAGTTTCTGACCAGATTCTTTTTGTAGGTAATCACTCTTTTGTGATCATTGCAGTTTCTGGATTATTTGTCGGCTTTGTTTTGGGTTTGCAGGGCTATTACACCCTCAATCGCTATGGCTCGGAGCAGGCGCTTGGCTTGCTGGTAGCGCTATCCCTTACTCGTGAGCTTGGTCCGGTCATTACCGCTTTGCTATTTGCTGGCCGGGCTGGCACTTCGCTGACAGCTGAAATTGGTCTAATGAAAGCCGGTGAGCAGTTAAGCGCCATGGAGATGATGGCCGTAGATCCATTAAGTCGCGTCATTGCTCCCCGTTTATGGGCAGGCATTATCGCCATGCCAATTTTGGCAACGATCTTTACCGCAGTGGGCGTGCTGGGCGGTTATTTCGTGGGCGTACCCTTGATTGGTGTTGATTCAGGTGCGTTTTGGTCCCAGATGCAAGGTGGAGTAGATCTATTCTCCGACATTGGTAATGGACTTATAAAAAGTTTGGTATTTGGTGTGGCAGTTACCTTTATCGCTCTTTATCAAGGATTTGAGGCAAAGCCTACGCCAGAGGGTGTATCGCAGGCCACTACCAGAACGGTAGTTATTTCTTCTTTGTCGGTTTTGGCATTGGACTTCTTGCTTACAGCAATGATGTTCTCGAATTAGAAAGAATAAACTGGAACTCTTATGAGAAAAAGTGCAATTGATGTCTGGGTAGGTATTTTTGTTGCCATAGGCCTGTTGGCCGCATTATTTTTGGCATTGAAGGTCGGCAATATGAATGCCGTATCTTTTGCGCCGACTTACAAAATTTCAGCGCGCTTTGACAACATCGGGGGCCTCAAGCCACGCGCTCCCGTGAAAAGTGCGGGTGTAGTTGTTGGACGAATTGCAAATATTTCTTTTGATGATCAAACGTATCAGGCCACTGTGGTAATGACTATTGAGGATGTCTATAAATTTCCTAAAGACTCGTCCGCCAAGATTTTGACTTCAGGCTTATTGGGCGAACAATATATTGGTCTTGAGGCCGGAGGGTCTGACAATATGTTGGCTGCTGGCGATAAGATTACCCAAACCCAATCCGCAGTTGTTTTAGAGAATTTAATCAGTCAGTTCCTTTACAACAAAGCTGCTGATAGTGGGCAGGATAAAGGCCAAGGCGCCTCAAAATAATGAACTTTTTGGCCAGACTGAAACACCTTGTCTCGCTGTGTTTTGTCTCAACCATCATTGGTTGTGCTTCTGTGCCTGCAGGTGTTGCCCCGTCACCGAATGATCCCTGGGAGCCATTTAATCGCTCAGTATTTGAGTTCAACGAAGGTTTAGATGCCTATGTTCTCAAGCCGGTGGTTGCCGGATATCGTTTTATCTTGCCTGAGTTTGTGCGTGATGGTATTTACAACTTCTTTAGCAATTACAACGATATCTATACTGCCTTACAAAACTTATTGCAGGGCAAACCAGATTACGCCTTTAGCGATCTGATGAGAGTGGTTGTGAATACAACCATGGGTCTTGGTGGACTCATTGATTTGGCAACGCCTGGCGGCCTTGAAAAGCATAAAGAGGATTGGGGTCAAACTTTTGGGGTATGGGGAATCCCATCTGGCCCATATGTTGTCTTACCATTTTTCGGTCCCAGTAATGTGCGAGATACCTTTGGTACCGCGGCTGATCTAGAGTCTGATTATTTATTCAGATTGTTGCCCGATGTTGCCTTACGTAACAGTATTACTGGCTTGCGGGTAGTTAATGCGCGCAACACTTACTATGAAGCTGGCGATCTATTAGACGGGGCTGCTATAGACAAATATAGTTTTATGCGTGACGCCTATATTCAAAGACGCCAATATCAGATTAACGAGGGTCGCGAAGATAAGGAGCCTTTGATGCCTCCTTATGAAAACCCGTATGAGTAGTGAGCATGTTTTTCTGAGCGCAGCACTGTGTTAGACGGGCTAAAATAGCCCTCAATCATTTCTAAGGGCGAGAAAATATGAAAAGCCAACATTTCTTTAAAAAGTACACCACCGTTTTACTGGCGGCTTGCTTTTTGATGATTGGTAATCTGAGTGCTCAGACAGTCGATCAGTCAACACCTGATGGTTTAATTAAGAGTGTCGTGTCTGATGTGATGACTTCAGTCAAATCAGATCCTGAGATTCAAAAGGGAAATATTCCACGTATTGTTGATTTGGTAGAGAAAAAAATTGTTCCCTATACCGATATGCGTCGAACAACGGAGATGGCAATGGGGCCCAATTGGAAGAAGGCTAGCTCTGAGCAGCAAACCCAATTAGTTAATGAATTTAAGAATCTTCTGATCCGAACATATTCGGGTGCTTTGAGCCAATTACGTGATCAGACAATTCAATTTAAACCGCTACGAGCAGCTCCTGACGATAAAGAAGTCATCGTGAAGACGGTAGTCATCGGGCGCGGTGATCCAGTTCCTTTGGATTATCGTCTTGAGAAAACTCCGGATGGTTGGAAAGTCTATGATATGAATATTATGGGCGTCTGGCTTGTTGAGGCCTATCGCAATCAATTTGCTAATCAGATTAGTCAAAATGGAATCGAAGGTCTAGTGAAGTTTTTGCAAGATCGTAATAAACAGTTGGCTGCAGCCAAGTCTGCAAGCTAGCACTTGATCTCACATTTAGTAAAGAAAAACAGATGCCATTTTTATTGCCTATCTCTATAACGCAAAACAATGTTTTGCAATTAGAGAAAGAGGGTCTTTTAAATTTGATTGCGCTAAGAACGGTAGATTGTGGCCGCCTAGAGGATTTTGATTCCACTGTCTTGACCTTACTGCTGGCTTGGCAGAAAAAGTTACAGGCCGATCGGCAGCAATTGACAGTGATTAATGTGCCAGAAAAGCTCAAAGTTCTTGCAAGTGTCTACGGCGTCTCTGCATTGCTCGGCTTGTCATAGCATGCATCCTGCAATTTCAGTTCAGAACGTATCTAAACATTATGGAGCTCTTCAAGCTCTCAATGATGTATCTCTTTCAATAGAGCAGGGTGAGTTTTTTGGATTATTGGGGCCAAATGGCGCTGGTAAGACCACCTTAATTTCCATTTTGGCAGGTTTAGTTAATGCTGATCACGGGCGTGCAGCAATAATGGGCGCTAATGTGCAAACTCATTTCCGGAATGCGCGACGCATGCTTGGCGTAGTTCCGCAAGAGCTGGTATTCGATCCATTTTTTACTGTCCGAGAAACTTTGCAATTTCAATCTGGGTACTTTGGTATTCGTAACAATGATGCATGGATTGAAGAGGTTATGACTAATCTTGATCTGATGAATAAAGCCGATAGCAATATGCGCGCATTGTCAGGTGGAATGAAGCGTCGGGTGCTGGTAGCTCAAGCGCTGGTTCATAGGCCGCCAGTCATCATTTTGGATGAGCCAACTGCGGGTGTAGATGTGGAGTTACGTCAATCGCTGTGGCAATTTATTAGTCGTTTAAACCAAGACGGGCACACGATTGTTTTGACAACCCATTACCTTGAAGAAGCCGAAGCTTTGTGCCAGCGTATTGCGATGCTTAAGCAGGGCAAAATTGTTGCTCTAGACACCACCGAAAATCTTTTAAGTCAGTATGGCTCGATCAAAAAAGATGGCGAGGGTAAAGCGGACTTAGAAGATGTCTTTGTGAACATCATGTCAGGAAATGCCATATGAAACCTGCCCTCAATAAGCCAGTGATTTCATATGGAAGCGGTTTCCCAACGCTGCTACTCAAAGAGGTCAAGCGTTTCTATAAAGTGGCCTTTCAGACGGTAGCCGCCCCCGTTCTCACTGCTGTACTGTACCTGATGATTTTTGGCCACGTCCTAGAGGGGAAGGAAGTTTATGGTCGCTTGAACTACACAGCTTTTCTCATTCCAGGTTTGGTCATGATGAGTGTTTTGCAAAATGCTTTTGCCAATACTTCCTCTTCGCTGATTCAATCTAAAGTTACTGGTAATTTGGTATTCGTGTTACTCGCCCCCTTTAGTCACTTAGAGTTTTATGCTGCATATGTATTAGCCTCAGTATTTCGTGGAATCGTGGTGGGAACTGGTGTACTGATCATTACCCTATGGTTTGCTATGCCATCTTTTGAGTATCCCCTCTGGATAGCAGTCTTTGCTCTTCTTGGAGCAGCCATTTTGGGGAGCATGGGTTTAATAGCAGGCATTTGGGCTGATAAATACGATCAGTTGGCAGCGTTCCAAAATTTCATCATCATGCCAGCAACAATGTTATCTGGAGTGTTTTACTCTATTCATTCTTTGCCACTTGCATGGCAAACAGTCTCTCATTTCAATCCCTTCTTCTATATGATTGATGGATTTCGTTATGGCTTTTTTGGAGTTTCTGATATCTCGCCTTGGAGTAGTTTAGGAATTGTGCTGTGCTTCTTTATCATTGTTTCTCTCATCGCTCTGCGCTTATTGCAAAAAGGCTATAAGTTGAGAGGCTAGTGATGTATTGAGTGCACACAGGCAATCAATAAAGATTAGTACTGAATACAAAAGAGGAGATTGTGATGCTACCAACCCCAGAGCAAATCGAGAGCTACATTAAGCAAGGCATACCTTGTACGCATATTAACGTGGAGGGTGATGGCCAGCATTTTTTTGCCACTATTGTGAGCCCTGAGTTTGAGGGCAAGCGTCTCATTCAAAGGCATCAGTTGGTTTATGCAGCCATGGGCGATCGAATGAAGGCAGAAGTGCATGCTTTATCCATTAAGGCATTTACTCCAGAAGAGTTTGCTCAAAACCCAAATAAATAATTTAAAAATGCACCTAAAACTGGATTAGATCTATGGATAAGTTAAGAATGGTTGGCGGCACCCCTCTGAAGGGCGAAGTGTTTATTGCTGGTGCTAAAAATGCAGCCTTGCCGATTCTTTGCGCTTGTCTATTGACTGATCAGCCTGTTGTTTTGCGCAATGTTCCAGATTTGCAAGATGTTCGCACGATGCTGAAGTTGTTACAGGAAATTGGAGTAACTGTACATTTTCCAGATACAAATAATCGAAATCATGTAGTACTTCATGCGGCCAATATTCAGAGTTCTGAAGCGACATACGAGATGGTAAAGACGATGCGCGCTTCTATTTTGGTGCTTGGCCCACTGCTCGCTAGAATGCACAGCGCAAAAGTATCGTTGCCAGGCGGTTGCGCTATTGGTGCCCGGCCGGTCGATCAGCACATTAAAGGCCTCAAGGCGATGGGTGCAACGATCAAAATTAAGAGTGGTTATATTCAGGCAGAAACAAAATCTCCAACAGGCCGTTTACAAGGCGCCTCGATTTTGACCGATATGATTACTGTAACCGGCACAGAGAATTTACTGATGGCTGCTACTCTGGCTTCTGGTATCACAACACTGGAAAATGCCGCACGTGAACCCGAGGTTGGCGATTTGGCTGAGTTGCTCGTGAAGATGGGGGCCAAAATTACCGGGATTGGTACTGATCGCTTAGTAATTGAGGGTGTTGAAAAGCTGCATGGTGCAGAACATGCAGTCATTGCTGACCGTATCGAGACCGGGACCTTTCTGTGCGCAGTAGCTGCAACCGGTGGTGAAATCTTGGTAAAGCAATGTCGTCCAGATACTTTAGATGCCGTCATGGTCAAGCTCAAGGAAGCTGGTTTAGAGATGCAAGTGGGGCCTGACTGGATTAAAGCTTCAATGAAGGGACGTCCCAAGGCAGTGAGTTTTCGGACATCTGAGTATCCAGCCTTCCCAACTGATATGCAGGCTCAACTCATGGCTGTAAATGCCATTGCCCAAGGAAATGCCACGATTACTGAAACGATCTTTGAAAACCGTTTTATGCATGTTCAGGAAATGAACCGCTTAGGTGCAGATATCGCCATTGAGGGTAATACGGCAATTGTTCAGGGGGTAGAGGGTCTATCTGGGGCGGTAGTCATGGCGACAGATTTGCGTGCTTCGGCCAGTCTGGTAATTGCCGGTTTGGCGGCTCAGGGTGAGACCAAGGTAGATCGTATTTATCACCTAGATCGCGGATACGACCGTATGGAGCAAAAGTTGACCTTGTTAGGGGCCAACATTGAGCGCATCAAGTAAGCCTGATGGATAATTAGTCCATGAAGCTAACTTTAGCCCTTTCTAAAGGACGTATTTTTGAGGAAACCGCCGAGATCTTATCTAAGATCGGTATTCGACCGCTTGAAGATCCTGAAAAGTCGCGCAAACTGATTATTGAGACGTCAAATCCCGATGTCAGGCTCATTATTGTGCGAGCCTCTGATGTGCCGACTTACGTTCAGTTTGGAGGCGCCGATTTTGGAGTTGCTGGTTTAGATGTTCTTATGGAAAACGGCACTGATGGTTTATATATTCCCTTTGATTTGAACATCGCCAAATGTCGCATGTCGGTTGCCGTCAAAGATGGATTTGATTACGCGACCGCGGTGAAGCAAGGTTCTCGTTTAAAAGTGGCAACCAAGTATGTCAACTGCGCACGTGAGCACTTTGCTAACAAAGGCGTTCATATTGATACGATCCACCTCTATGGATCTATGGAGTTGGCGCCTTTGGTGGGTTTGGCCGATGCAATTGTGGATTTAGTCTCTACAGGAAATACCTTGCGTGCTAATGGATTGGTTGAGGTTGAAGAGATCGCTAATATTAGCGCCCGCTTAGTTGTTAACCAAGCCTCCTATAAGCGTAAGCGAGCGAAGTTACAGCCATTTTTTGACTTGTTGAAGTAAGTCGGAGTATCAACATGTCAGCAGTGAATATCAAACGCCTTAACAGCAAAGATGCAGAGTTCAAAAAAGTTCTGCTCGCTAGTCTTTCACTGCCAATGGCAGATGATGCGGCAATTGATGCGGCGGTAGTCAAGATTCTGGCTCGTGTCAAAGAAGAGGGCGATGTTGCTGTTCTTGATTTAACAAAGCAATTTGATCGCTTAAATGTTGCTAGCGTTGAGGATTTGGAAATCTCTCGTCAAGAGTTAGAGAGAGCGTATCAAGGCTTATCGCTAGAGCAAAAAAATGCTTTGGACACAGCCGCACAAAGAGTGCGTAAGTATCATGAGAGACAGAAGATTGAGGCAGGTTGCCACTCTTGGGAGTATGAAGAGACTGATGGTACTCGCTTAGGCCAAAAGGTGACCCCACTAGATCGGGTTGGCATCTATGTGCCAGGTGGTAAGGCCGCCTATCCATCCTCTGTTCTGATGAATGCCATCCCTGCAAAAGTCGCTGGGGTAAGCGAAGTGATTATGGTGGTGCCAACTCCAGATGGTGCACGCAATCCATTGGTGCTCGCTGCCGCTTTTCTCTCAGGAGTTGATCGAGTCTTTACGATTGGTGGTGCGCAGGCAGTAGCTGCTCTAGCCTATGGGACTAAAACAATTCCGCCTGTCGATAAAATTGTTGGGCCTGGTAATGCTTATGTAGCAGCCGCTAAGCGTCGAGTATTTGGCACAGTTGGGATCGACATGATCGCCGGCCCATCAGAAATTCTAATTTTATGTGACGGCTCCACCAATCCCGATTGGATTGCGATGGATTTATTTTCTCAAGCAGAGCATGATGAATTAGCCCAATCTATTTTGCTTTGTCCTGATCAGCAATTTATTGACAAAGTGCAAGCTAGCATTAATCAGCTACTTCCAGACATGCCTAGAAAGAAAGTGATTGAGGCATCTTTGACGAATCGCGCATTACTCATTCAGGTTCAAGACATGACGCAGGCTTGTGAGATTGCCAATGCAATTGCTGCCGAGCACTTAGAAATCTGTGCAAGTGAGCCACGTCAGTGGGCAGAATTAATCCGCCATGCGGGCGCTATTTTTATGGGTAATTACACAAGTGAATCATTAGGCGATTATTGCGCTGGACCTAATCACGTTTTACCAACGGCTCGAACAGCCCGTTTCTCTTCCCCATTAGGCGTTTATGATTTCATTAAACGCTCAAGCATGATTGAAGTGAGTGAGGCAGGAGCGCAAACTTTGGGTTCTGTAGCTAGCACTCTAGCCCATGGTGAAGGCTTGACAGCGCACGCGCGAGCCGCTGAAATGCGCTTGAAAAAATAGATACCTCACTCTGAAAAAATTGAATTGCGCTTTAGATCTTGTTCAGAATTTCTTTTAAGCCAATAATCAGTTGATTGCACTGCTCATCAGTGCCAATGGTAATGCGCAGAATTCTTCGATGCGTGGTGATTTAAAGTGACGCACAATAATTCCGCGATCTCGTAAGGCTTGATACAAATTTCCACCAGCATGTTTAGGGTGGCGCGTAAAAATAAAATTTGCTAAAGAGGGTAAAGTTTCAAAACCAAGTGAGGCTAACTCTTTTGTAAGACGCTCTCTGGTGTGAATGACTTTTGCAGACGTAGCCTGCAGATGCGCTTGATCTTCAATAGCGGCAATAGCACCTGCTTGCGCTAAACGCCCAAGAGGGTAGGAGTTAAAGCTGTTCTTAACGCGTTCCAAGCCTTCAATGAGCGCAGGATGACCTAGCGCAAAACCAACGCGCAGGCCAGCCAAAGCCCTTGATTTAGAGAGGGTGTGCACTACCAATAGGTTTTCAGGGCAAGCAGTTCCGCGAAGCAAAGGGATGCAGGAATCTGTTCCGTAGTCCACATAGGCCTCATCGATTACCACTACTGAATCTCGATTGGTTTTGAGCAAATGTTCAATATCAGACCGAGGAATTGCCCGTCCAGTGGGGGCATTGGGGTTGGGAAAGATAATGCCGCCATTGGGTAATTTGAAGTCGCCAACATTAATTTCGAAGTCTGGTCCCAAGGGGATCGCTTCATGAGTAATTCCAAATAATTTGCAGTAAACAGGGTAAAAGCTATAAGTAATGTCTGGAAATTGGATAGGCTTTGATTGTTTGAGGAGGCCCAGAAAGACGTGGGCCAGAACCTCATCAGAGCCGTTTCCCAAAAAAACCTGTTTAGGGTCTAGGCCATGCAATTGAGCAATTGCTTTTTTTAAAGCCAGCCCCTCTGGGTCTGGGTAAAGCCTCAAATCGTCATTATTTTGTTGCGCTATGGCTGCTAGCGCCTTTGGAGAAGGGCCGTAAGGGCTCTCATTGGTATTGAGCTTGACTAATCGCTGCATTTGCGGCTGCTCCCCTGGAATATAGGGCGTGAGGGTATGAACAACAGGGCTCCAAAAGCGGCTCATAAGGGACTCAAGTCAAAAATCAGTAAATTTAGTTAATACCGACAGTTAAAGAGACAAACTCAGTTTTTATATCGGCAGTAGGAATGATATTATGAGGCTTCAATCAACATTTCGCCTCGCGGCGCACGCAAGAATGCGGCAAGCTGATGTAACCCGAAATACTTCGGAAACCAAAATTCAAATTGCTATTAATTTAGATGGCACTGGAAAGGCTGAGCTAGCCTCGGGGGTCCCCTTTTTAGACCATATGCTTGATCAAATTGCCCGTCACGGCATGATTGACTTAAAGGTGCTTGCAAAGGGCGATACTCACATCGATGATCATCACACTGTTGAGGATGTGGGTATTACTTTGGGACAGGCGTTTGCTAAAGCAGTGGGTGATAAAGCGGGTATTGCCCGTTATGGCCACTCTTATGTCCCTTTGGATGAGACCTTATCTCGTGTAGTGATTGACTTCTCGGGCCGTCCTGGTTTGGAATTTAATGTGCCCTTTACACGGGCGCGTGTTGGTGATTTTGATGTCGATCTCAGTATTGAGTTTTTCCGTGGCTTTGTGAACCACGCGGGAGTGACTTTGCATATCGATAACTTACGCGGTATTAATGCCCATCACCAGATTGAAACCGTGTTCAAGGCATTTGGTCGCGCATTGCGGATGGCCCTGCAGCTTGATCCGCGTGCATCTGGTGTTGTTCCTTCTACCAAGGGCAGTCTTTGATCTATAAATTCTCTAGCAATTTATAGAAGATTCAAGACCGCTAAAGAACACTAAACAATATAGGTTAAGAGTTGGCGCAAACAATTGCGATTGTCGATTATGGAATGGGTAATTTACGTTCCGTTTATCAAGCTTTTCATCATGTAGCACCTGATGCTAATGTCTTAATTGCACGCAAGCCCGAAGAGATCATTGCTGCAGAGCGTGTGGTGCTACCTGGTCAAGGTGCTATGCCTGATTGCATGAAACATTTAGAAGAGTCAGGTTTGCTTGAAGCTTTATTAGATGCGGCAAAAAACAAGCCTTTGCTGGGCGTTTGTGTTGGTGAACAAATGTTGCTTGACCGAAGTGCTGAAGTAAGGGCTGCAGATCATGCATCATGGACTGCTTGTCTAGGATTAATTCCAGGTGAGGTGCGGCGTTTTAATTTGACAGGTCAATTACAGACAGATGGTTCTGCTTACAAAGTTCCTCACATGGGCTGGAATCAAGTGCGTCAAGATCGGCCGCACCCGATTTGGGATGGCATTCCAGATATGACTAGCTTTTACTTTGTACACAGTTACTATGTTGTGCCGCAGCGTAGCGAAGATATCGCTGGCTCAACTCAATATGGCGCTTGGTTTACTTCTGCTCTGGCAAGGGATAATATTTTTGCAACCCAGTTTCATCCAGAAAAGAGTGCAGAATACGGTTTAAGACTCTACAAAAATTTTGTTTCTTGGCAACCTTAATATTTTCTAATGTACTACTATGCTGCTGATTCCCGCAATTGACTTAAAAGACGGCCATTGTGTTCGGCTCGAACAAGGTGATATGGATAAGGCCACAGTCTTTTCAGAAGACCCTGGTGCAATGGCAGCTCATTGGATTAGTAAAGGTGCGCGCCGTTTGCATCTAGTGGATCTAAATGGTGCATTTGCTGGCAAGCTTAAAAATGAGTCCGCGATTAAGTCGATTCTCAAAGCAGTTGGAGACGAGATTCCAGTTCAGCTTGGTGGCGGCATTCGTGATTTGGAAACTATTGAGCGTCTTTTGGATGACGGTATCAGCACAGTGATTATCGGTACCGCTGCTGTCAAGAGTCCAGGTTTTGTACAAGACGCTTGCACTGCTTTTCCTGGGCACATCATGGTCGGCTTGGATGCGCGTGATGGTAAGGTGGCCACAGATGGTTGGAGCAAAATCACCGGGCACGAAGTAATTGATCTTGCCAAGAAATTTGAAGATTATGGTGTAGAGGCAATTATCTATACCGATATTGGACGTGATGGCATGCTCAAGGGTGTCAATATGGATGCAACCATTAAGTTGGCCCAAGCGATTCGTATTCCAGTGATAGCTAGTGGTGGTTTGTCTAGCAATCAAGATATCGAAGCGCTTTGTGCCGCAGAAGAAGAAGGTGTGATGGGTGTGATTGCAGGCCGCTCTATTTATGCTGGCGATCTTGATTTGACTGCGGCTCAAGAGTATGCCGATGCATTAACGCTTAAGTTCGCTAAGAAAAATGTTTAGAGTGCTCACCGGTGTTAACTAAACGAATTATTCCTTGCCTTGATGTCACGGCAGGGCGCGTTGTTAAGGGTGTCAACTTTGTGGGTCTGCGCGACGCTGGCGATCCAGTAGAGATTGCTAAACGTTATGACACTCAAGGAGCTGATGAGTTAACTTTTTTAGATATCACTGCGACCTCAGATGGTCGTGACTTGATATTGCACATTATTGAGGATGTCGCTTCCCAAGTATTTATTCCCCTAACAGTGGGCGGTGGAGTAAGAGCAGTTGCTGATGTGCGGCGCTTACTTAATGCTGGCGCTGATAAGGTGAGCATGAATTCTTCTGCAGTAGCAAACCCAGATTTAGTATCAGATGCGGCCGCATATTACGGATCCCAATGTATTGTGGTGGCAATTGACGCTAAAAAAACTGAGGCTGGTAATTGGGAGGTATTTACGCATGGCGGCAGAACTGCAACAGGAATTGATGTCGTCAGCTGGGCTTCTGAAGTTGCTCAGCGCGGTGCTGGAGAAATATTACTCACCAGCATGAATCGTGACGGCAGCAAAGATGGATTTGATTTGGAGCTTACTGCAGCGGTTAGTGATGCCGTGAGTGTTCCAGTGATTGCTTCTGGTGGTGTTGGCAATTTACAGCATTTAGTCGATGGTATTACTAAGGGGCATGCCGATGCAGTTTTGGCAGCAAGTATTTTTCACTATGGTGAATTTACGGTGGGTCAAGCTAAGGAATACATGGCAAGCCAAGGAATCCCAGTTCGCATTTAAAGTGCGATTGAGCATATTCAAAGAAGATATTTATGAGCATATTCACTCCTAATAAAACTTTAGAAGCGGGCTCTTGGCTAGATGACATCAGCTGGAATGAGCAAGGTTTGGTGCCAGTAATCGCTCAAGAAGAGGGTAGTAAAGATATCTTGATGATGGCCTGGATGAATCGTGATGCCCTATTAGCAACTATACGTTTGGGTGAGGCGGTGTATTGGACTCGTTCCAGGCAAAAGTTGTGGCACAAGGGTGAGGAGTCAGGCCATACTCAAAAGGTCAAAGAGATCCGCCTGGATTGTGATGGCGATACGATTGTTCTATTGGTTGAGCAAAAGGACGGAATTGCTTGCCATACAGGAGCGCACAGCTGCTTTTTTAAGAGGTGGGATTGTGCAAAGTCTATATGGATAGATGAGTCAAAGCCTCAGCAATAAACCTTTTTAGTCTTTTTGCTAACAAAGACATAAAATCACTATATGACTAGTCCAGTGAACACACCCTCTAATTTGGATTCCGCCTTAAGCCATTTGGCTAATGTAGTGGATCAGCGTCGCGATGCCTTTAAGGCCGGTCAAGTTGATCCTAAAACTTCCTACACGGCTCTGCTTTTTTCCAAAGGCGATGACGGAATATTGAAGAAAATTGGCGAGGAAGCGACTGAGGCGGTAATGGCTGCAAAGGATGCCCGTACTGCTAATTTGGCTCCAGAGCAACTAAAACTCTTGGTTGGGGAAATGGCTGATCTCTGGTTTCATTGTTTAATTGCGCT
>JALRHB010000001.1 GCA_023253245.1 Polynucleobacter sp.
CAAGGGACGAGGACGAACTAATCATTTACTTCACGCTCTAGTAGTAGAAGACCATCCGGCCAGCAGACAGATCCTATCGCTCCAACTTGAAGCGCTGGGCATCAAAACCCAGGTTTGCGAGAATGCTAAGGCTGCGATAGAACTTTTAAAGGATCACTGCTTCGATTTAATGCTGACAGATCATTCTATGCCAGGCATGCAAGGGTCTGATTTAGCAAGACATATTCGTGCACAGGGAAATCGGGACCTGATCATTATTGGTGTCACCGCAGATATTTATGCGCTCGAATCTCGCAATCAATTTCTATCATCAGGAATGAATGGCGTGCTAATTAAACCCTTGAGCTTAGGAGCTCTAGAAAATGAATTAATGCGTTATTTTGACTCTACTGATTGCAGTCAGGATACCCCCGAACCCTATTCATTTGATTCATTTTCAGGCTTGTTAAAAGATGATCAGGGTCAAGTCCTCATCATTTTGGATGAGATTAAAAGAGTGCATGATGAAGCACTTTTTGAGCTTCGCCGAAATTCAATAGAAACAGAATTCAATGAAGAGCGCTTTCAAAGTCTAGTGCATCGAGTAAAAGGTGGTGCACAACTATTGCATGCAAACGAGTTTGTTCAGGCCTGTATAGCGCTAGAGGCCGAGGGAGCCTTGCATGAACGGATCAAGCAATTCACCTCATTATTAGAGGAACAAAACAAAATTATTCAAGCTTACAAGGAAAGATATCGAACGCTTGGGAACTAAGGTTTATCCTATGGCTTATGAGTACCCCAGCCCCAATTAGCAGGTCCTATTTTTCCCTAGCAACCATCATCATGTGTTGCTTATGGAGTATTGGAGTTCAGGGGGTGGAACCCAAAGTGGCGGACAATACTCAACAATATCTACCCAAAGGTGTTGCTGCAAGTTTAGAGAAAAATCAGATACCCACGGATGCCATTAGCATTTCTGTAGTTGAGATCCAAGGGGGGCGCCCTGGCAAGGCAAATAGCAAAACTCAGCTAGATTGGCGCGCCAAAGAGCCAATGAATCCAGCTTCAACCATGAAGCTTCTCACTACCCTCACTGGCCTTGATGTATTGGGGCCAGAATACCGCTGGCGCACCAAACTTTTTACTGATGGGACCATTAAACAAGGGACTCTTAGAGGCAATATTTACCTACAAGGGACCGGGGACCCTAAGCTCATCCCCGAAGAGTTCGCCAAAATGATGAAGGCCATTCAGAATTTAGGCATTCAAAAAATTGATGGGGACCTTTACTTTGACCGTAGCGCGTATGCTCCCAGTGTCATGGAACATAACACCATCGATGGCGAATCCTTGCGAGCCTACAACGTGCCTCCAGACCCTCTTTTGTATGCCTTTAGAACTCTCTCATTTCAACTAGGAAAGTCTCGAACAGCTGACTTCATCGATATTGAATACACGCCCAAACTATCGCAACTGAAGATCATCAATCAAATGCAATTAATTGATCGATCATGCGAGAACTGGAAAAGTAATCTACGCTTTAATTTGGATTCTGATGGCGGTACCGACAGCACTAATCAAAACCTGAGTGCAGTATTTTCAGGGGGCTTTCCTAAGGATTGCAAGGGCGTCAATTACAACGTAGTTGCCATGGATGCAAATACCTTTCTTACACAGGGTTTTGCAGCGGCATGGGAATTAGCGGGAGGATCATGGGCTCAAACCCCCATTGGAAGATCCGGAAATGTTCCTCTTGCGGCGCGCCTACTCCTTCAATTTGAGGGCATTAAGCTAGCAGATAATGTTTTCGATATCAATAAGTTTTCAAATAATGTGATGGCGCGCCAATTACTCCTGACCCTAGCGTTGGAAAAAATGGGTAAGCCAGCCACTACCGAAAACGGCAATACAGTTATTCAGAGTTGGCTTAAGGAGCAAGGACTGGAATTTCCTGAGCTTGTCATTGAAAATGGTTCTGGCCTTTCACGCACTGAAGCAATATCTGCGCAGCACTTGAATCAAGTATTAGTTACGGCTAGAAATTTATCCGTAGGTGATATTTTTTATAACAGCTTACCTATTGCTGGTAAAGATGGCACCATGAAAAATAGACTCATGGCTCATTTGCGAAAATTTCTACATCTCAAGAAAAAACCTGAAGCTAGAATTAAAACGGGCTCGCTCACAGATGTCCGAGCGATTTCTGGATATGTAATGAGTAAGTCTGGAAGGCTATACGCCGTGAGCTCTTTTATTAACCACCCTAATGCTTGGAAAGGCTTAGAAGCCCACGATCAATTATTGGCGTGGCTATTAGATGATGGGCCAGAGCCAAAGCAAGCGCGCTGAAGTCGATCCCTCACACCATCCCATTCCTCGCCTGCTGGAGGCTCGGGTAATAGAATTAAATCCCATCCTTGCTGATCTAAGTCTCGTAAAGTGCGATAAAGTTTATTAGCAAAACTGGTGCTATCACTAGGCACGAGGATTTCTTCAAAATGCACTGAGGGGTGGCCATCTCCTCCTAAGCTGGAATCAGAATCCCAAACTGCCACAGCTACGCGCGATTTAATGTCTGGAAATTCACCTAAAGCATCCAAGACTCTACCAGGCGCATAAAGGCGCAAGGGAGTGGTGGGCGCGTAGTGAGCACGTAAACTTCCTGATACTTTTGGAGCCTCAGTTTGCCCCTCAATTGCAGCATACTCATGAGGTAGAAAGACTTTGACGCCAGTCTTTTTGAAGATTTCTCCAGGGGTGATCAATCCAGGCCGGAGTAATACTGGGCAGTCTCTTGATAAATCAACAATCGTTGATTCAATTCCAACAGCACAGTCACCGCCATCCAAAATCATGAGATCAAGCATTTCTTCGAACTCATGGCGCACATCCGCAGCACTTGTAGGAGACACCTTGCCAAAGCGATTCGCCGAAGGCCCTACAATGCCCCCTTTAAATTTTCGCAAAAGCTCTTGAGTTAGTGGATGTGCAGGCGCACGAATTGCCACTGTATCTTGACCACCAGTTGCTTCAAGCGGCACCGTTTTATCCTTCTTAAAGACTAAGGTAAGTGGTCCAGGCCAAAATGCATTTATCAACTTAAGAGCATCTTCAGAAATATCTCTTACCCAAGAGGCAAGTACTGGAACCCAATCAATATGAGATTGATCAAATTTATCTGGGGCTGCAATATGTACTATTAAAGGATGATTGGATGGACGTCCCTTAGCAGAAAATACTTTTTTGATGGCTTCGGGATTTTTAGCATCAGCACCCAGCCCATAGACTGTTTCGGTTGGAAAGGCGACTAAGCCACCATTCCGCAAAGATTGAACTGCCTCTTGAATCACTGCTGATGATTGCAATGAGCTACTATCGCCAGACATTTCTAGGGCTCGATCCCTAATTCAACTGCAACAGCAGCACAACTCTGGCGCGCTTGATTAAGTGATTCGCCTAAGCAATTAATGTGGCCCATCTTGCGCCCAATGCGAGGATCTGATTTTCCATAAAGATGCAGTTTAGCCTCAGGATGAGATAGCACTTGATTCCAAGCAGGCTCTTTGGCTCGATCTTCGCCTCCCATAAACCATAAATCACCCAAAAGATTGAGCATAGAAACTGGTGCTAACAAACGTGTGTCACCCAAAGGTAAGCGAGCCATACTTCTCACCTGCTGTTCGAATTGACTGCTCACACTGGCATCCATCGTATAGTGCCCAGAATTGTGGGGGCGTGGGGCAATCTCATTTGCCACGATATCGCCATTTTTGAGCACAAAAAACTCAACACATAAAACACCGACATAATCAATTTTACGAATCAGCGCCTTTGCGGCCTCAATAATTTTCTTCTCTTGTGCAGTCTTCAATGAAGGTGCCGGCACTGTAGAGGTATGCAAAATTCCATCACGATGGATATTCTGAGCAACAGGATAGGCCACAACAGCATCATCATAACCACGAACTACCAAAGCGGAAACCTCAAAATCTAAGTCCATGCGTTTTTCAAGGACACAGGGCACTTTACCCAATTCAGCCCATGCCGGAGCTAAATCAGCCATCCCATAAACAGTAATTTGACCTTTTCCATCATAGCCCATGCGAGCAGTCTTGAGAATTCCAGGAAAAAGATCTGTCGGCACGTGGGAAACATCGGCCTCACGCTCGATCACGCAATAGGGAGCAGGACCGATGTTGGTTTCCGCCTTCCAGGTTGCTAAAAAGTTTTTTTCAGCCACCCGATTTTGCGCCAATGAAACACAGCTGCTTCTTGGTGCAACAAAAACACCCAATGACTCTAATTCATCTAAGGCTTGTGCCGGGACGTTTTCAAATTCAGTGCTAACAGATTGACACAGTGTGGCCATTTCTTTTAATGCTTCTGAATCAGTATAGTCAGCTTGTATAAACTTTTCTGCGATGGATCCTGCTGGACTATCACTGGCAGGATCTAAAACACAAACCTTGTAGCCCATTGCTTGAGCAGCTTGAGTAAACATTCGGCCTAATTGACCGCCACCCAAAATCCCTAAATACGAGCCTGGCAATACAGGCTCTAAGTAATCTGCCATCGATTTAATATCCCGGCAAATTCATGGAGCGTGCAGCATCAGATTGTTTCGCGCGAAACTCTTCTAATTGCTTTGCTAAAGATGGATTGTTGACTGCTAAGTTTGCAATTACATGTAAAGCTGCGTTTGCTGCACCTGCCTCACCAATCGCAAATGTTGCGACTGGAATACCTTTAGGCATCTGCACGATTGAATAAAGAGAATCCTCTCCCTTCAAGTATTTGCTAGCTACAGGCACCCCAAAAACGGGGATGATTGTTTTTGATGCCAACATGCCGGGTAAATGGGCGGCGCCACCAGCACCCGCAATAATCGCCTGCAATCCATTTACTTGTGCATTTTCAGCATAAGCAAACATGTCGTCAGGCATTCGATGTGCTGACAAAACTTTAGCCTCATGCGCAACACCAAACTGCTCCAACATTTGAGCAGCGTGTTGCATGGTTTCCCAATCTGAATTGGAACCCATCACTATTCCGACTATTGGCTTTTTACTCATCTAGCTCTCCACAAACCCAAAGCGCGGTTAATCTGTACGATTTAACCTTTAAGGTCTTATTATCCCAGCCTTTTTAATGCTCCAGCAAATTAGGCCTTGGTGAGACGAGCCAGAGCCTCACGATACTTTTGGGCAGTTTTATCAATGACATCAGCAGGCAAAGCAGGCGCTGGCGCAGTTTTTGACCACAATTTACCGTCAACCATCGCTGTTTCAAGCCAATCACGCACAAACTGCTTGTCATACGAAGGTGGGTTCGAGCCCACATAATAGGTTTCAGCAGGCCAAAAACGGGACGAATCAGCCGTCAGAATCTCGTCCATCAATACTAGCTGACCACCTTCATCAAGACCAAACTCAAATTTAGTATCCGCAATGATGATTCCACGAGTAGCGGCATATTCAGAGGCTTCTTTGTACAAGCGAATACTGACATCACGAATTTGATTAGCCAAGGGCTCACCAATCATATCGATGACTTTTTCAAAAGAGATATTCTCATCGTGCTCGCCAACCTCTGCCTTAGCAGCGGGAGTAAAAATGGGCTCAGGTAGCTTTTGTGCATTTTCTAGACCCTCAGGCAAGGCAATACCACATACTTTGCCAGTTTCTTTGTAGTCCTTCCAACCGCTACCAGCTAAATAACCACGCACAACCGCTTCGACCAAGATAGGCTTAAGACGCTTGGCAACAACTGCCCGGCCTTTGACTTGGTCAAGTTCATCTGCAGCGACTACCGATGCCGGATCAATTCCAGTGAGATGGTTTGGAATCACGCTCGCCAATTTATCAAACCAAAAATTAGCCATTTGATTGAGCACAATTCCTTTTTCCGGAATTGGCTGACCCATCACCACATCAAAAGCTGATAAGCGATCAGTAGTCACCATCAAAAGTTTGTCATCCCCTAAAGCGTAAACATCGCGCACTTTTCCTTTTGACAACAAAGGAAGTGACTTGATAGAAGTCGCGTACAAAGCTGGCATATTTATCTCACTTCACAATCTGAGCCAATTTACCGCTCTTATATAGCTCCGCCATCTTCTCCAAAGGAATCGGTTTAATTTTAGAGGCTTGACCTGCGCTACCAAATGCTTGAAAACGTGCAATACATACTTTTTTTGCTGCCTCACGAGCAGGCTTTAAGTAATCTCGAGGATCAAACTTGCTTGGGTTTTCAAATAAATAGCGACGAATTGCACCAGTCATTGCAAGACGAATGTCGGTATCAATATTAATCTTACGTACCCCATTCTTAATGCCTTCCTGAATTTCTTCAACAGGAACGCCATAAGTTTCCTTCATATCACCACCAAACTCGCGAATCTCAGCGAGTAATTCTTGTGGAACACTGGAGGAACCATGCATTACTAAATGAGTATTTGGAATGCGCGCATGAATTTCTTTAATGCGATCGATTGCGAGAATATCACCAGTTGGCTTCTTCGTAAACTTATAAGCACCATGACTTGTGCCAATGGCAATTGCCAATGCATCACATTGCGTTGCTTTCACAAAATCTGCTGCCTGCTCCACATCTGTCAACAATTGCTCTCGGGTCATCTTGCCATCAGCGCCATGGCCGTCTTCTTTATCGCCTTGCATCGTCTCAAGAGAACCTAAAACACCTAATTCAGCCTCGACTGTCACCCCAATAGAATGGGAAAACTTCACCACCTCACGCGATACATCAACGTTGTATTCATAGCTAGCTACTGACTTGCCATCAGCCTCTAAAGAACCGTCCATCATGACACTCGTAAAGCCACTCTTGATAGCAGCCATACATACTGCGGGGCTTTGGCCATGATCTTGATGCATCACTACAGGAATATGCGGGTATGCTTCAACCGCAGCAGAAATTAAATGGCGCAAAAAGGCCTCACCCGCGTATTTGCGCGCCCCAGCAGAAGCTTGCATAATGACTGGAGAATCAGCTTCATTAGCGGCTTCCATGATGGCGGTAACTTGTTCCAAGTTGTTCACATTAAAGGCTGGTAATCCATAGCCATTTTCAGCGGCATGGTCCAACAGTTGTCGTAAAGATACTAAAGCCATAATGTTCTCTTAATAAATAAAGTGGTTTATCAGTAATATAGAAAGATGGGATTTATTTCACTTGAATAATTTTGAGCGAATTAGTTCCACCAGGCTCACCCATGGGCTCACCGGAAGTCAAGACAACAACATCACCCGTTTTTACAGCGCCTATTTTTTTCAAACAATCTTCAACTTCCTGCAAGGCAATATCACGCTCTTTGGTGTAATTCAGACCAATTGGGAATACATTACGGTAGGTGCTCAAAGCTCGTTGAGTTGCGATCTTCGAAGTCAAAGCGAAAATTGGTAGATGAATATTATGACGACTCATCCAAATCGGGGTTGAGCCAGAATCGGTTAATGCAGCAATAGCATTAGCATTAAGATGATGTGCAGTAAATAAAGCGCCTAAGGCGATTGTTTGATCAATACGGGTAAAAGTTTGATCTAAAAAATCCGTATCAAGCTTGACCCGATCTGATTTTTCAGCTTCAACACAAATCTCCGCCATAGCTTTAATAGTTTGTACTGGGTACATACCGGCAGCAGACTCAGCGGAGAGCATCACTGCATCGGTTCCGTCTAGCACTGCATTTGCCACATCACTTACTTCAGCACGCGTAGGCACGGGAGCATTGATCATTGACTCCATCATTTGGGTGGCTGTGATCGTAAATTTATCAGCCTCTAATGCCCATTTGATCATGCGCTTTTGCATCGCAGGGACAGCGGCATTACCAACCTCAATCGCTAGATCGCCACGAGCGACCATGATGCCGTCGCTCTCAGCAATAATGCTTCGTAATGCTTCATTCTCTATTGCTTCAGCGCGCTCCACTTTAGCAATAGTGCGCACTTTACCAACGCCATATTTAGCACTAGCAGCATCCGCAAGCTTGCGGGCATAAGCCATGTCCGCACCATCCTTTGGAAAGCTAATAGCTAAGAAATCCACACCCATCGCGATTGCAGCATCTAAATCGGCAATATCTTTTTCTGTAAGTGCTGGCGCAGTTAGGCCGCCACCGGCACGATTAATGCCCTTGTTATTAGAGAGGGGGCCACCTTGATCAACGCGAGTAAAAATCTCTCCACCCTTCACGCTTTCAACACGTAATACTACTAAGCCATCATTTAGCAGTAGTCGATCGCCAGGCTTCACGTCCTGCGGCAACTCTTTGTAATCCAAGCCAACTCGTTCTTGGTTGCCTAGCTCACAAGCCACGTCCAAAATAAATTGTTCACCTTCTTTGAGCAAGATTTTGCTATCTGCAAATTTTCCTACGCGAATTTTGGGACCCTGCAAGTCAGCCATGATGCCAACTTCTTTGCCCACCTCCGCTGAAATAGACCTCACCAAATCATGGCGTGCTTTATGGTCAGCTACGGTGCCATGCGAGAAATTCATTCTCACTACATCCACACCTGCACGAATCATGTCTCGCAATACTTCTGGCTTCTCAGAAGCAGGCCCCAGTGTGGCAATAATCTTGGTTGCTCTCAGCATATTTAGTCTTTCGCTCTCTCAGCAAGTACAGCAAAGGCTGGCAAAGTTTTACCTTCTAAAAACTCTAAAAAGGCACCACCGCCAGTAGATATGTAATCCACTTGATTTTCAATACCGTATTTAGCAATGGCGGCTAAAGTGTCACCACCACCAGCAATTGAGAAGGCCGGGGAATGCGCAATAGCAGCAGCAAGCATTTTTGTTCCACCACCAAACTGATCAATTTCAAAAACGCCTAAGGGTCCATTCCAAACAATAGTGCCTGCATGAGCCAACATGATTGATAAACGCGCTGCGGTCTTAGGTCCAATATCCAAAATCATGTCGTCTTCAGCAACTTGATCAGCGGGCACACGATTGGCACGGGCTAATGGAGACAGCTCATTTGCTACAACGACATCTTCAGGAATAGGAACATGCGCACCCCGTTTTTCCATAATGTCCATGATTTCTTTTGCTTCATTGACTAAATCAGGTTCTGCTAAAGATTTACCGATCGGCAAGCCCTTAGCCAACATAAAAGTATTTGCAATACCACCGCCAACAATTAATTCATCGACCTTTTCAGATAATGCTTTAAGAATAGTCAACTTTGAAGAAACTTTTGAGCCTGCAACAATCGCAACTAAAGGTCGCTTAGGATTTGCAAGAGCACGACTCAAGGCATCTAACTCTGCAGCCATTAATGGACCAGCACAAGCAATGGGGGCAAATTTTGCAACGCCATTAGTCGTCGCTTCGGCACGATGCGCTGTTCCAAAAGCATCATTGACATAGACATCACACAAAGCTGCAATTTTCTTTGCCAGCTCATCATTATTCTTTTTCTCACCAACGTTCAGACGGCAGTTCTCCAGCAACACCACCTCGCCAGGATTCACTTCAAATCCTCCATTAACCCAATCACTAATTAATGGCACTTTGCGATTCAAAAGACTCGCAATTCGGTCGGCAACAGGAGCTAGGCTATCCTCAGACTTGAACTCGCCTTCAGTGGGCCTGCCTAAATGGGATGTCACCATTACTGCGGCGCCAGCATCTAAACACATTTGTACTGCGGGCATTGAAGCCCTAATCCGAGTGTCTTCGGTAATATTACCCACATCATCTTGAGGAACATTGAGGTCAGCGCGAATCAAGACCCGCTTTCCCTTCAATAGACCAGCTGCTGCTAATTCGCTCAGGCGCTTAACTTTAAATAGAGATTCCGGCATGGTAATAGTCAAATTTGGTGATTTACAGGGAATGCTCCATTCTAAATCCTCTGGACTGGCCACACCCCTTAATGAGAGGTCTCAAATTGCACGGCCTGCTCTACAATAAAGGCCATGACGCATTTTGGCTCGGCGGCTAATACCAAAGGCTAGGCGCCCCGATTAACTGGATTTATCAGAAAATATAAGGTAGAGAAAATGTCGATGTCTGACCGCGATGGCTTTATTTGGTCCGATGGGAAGTTGATTCCCTGGCGCGAGGCCAATATTCACGTGCTAACCCACAGTCTGCACTACGGAATGGGCGTTTTTGAGGGCATCCGAGCCTATAAAACCCCCCAAGGAACCGCGATTTTCCGCCTCCCAGAGCACGTAAAACGACTTTTTAACGGCACCAAGATATTCCAAATGAATATGCCGTATAGCCCCGAACAGATTAGTCAAGGGATTATCGAGGTGGTTAATAGCAATAAGCTCGAGTCTTGCTATATCCGCCCCATCATCTTTATTGGCTCCCAAAAGCTGGGCATCTCCCCCAAAGGCAATAGCATCCATACCGCGATAGCTGCTTGGGAATGGGGCGCTTATTTGGGCGAAGATGGTATCAACAAGGGAATTCGCGTCAAAACTTCCTCATTTACCCGTCATTTTGTTAATTCATCGCTGGTAAGAGCCAAAGCTTCCGGCTACTACATTAACTCCATTTTGGCTAATCAAGAAGTCACTGCCAATGGCTACGATGAAGCCTTACTCTTAGATACTGAAGGTTATGTTTCCGAGGGCTCCGGTGAAAATATTTTCATTGTTAATAACGGAATTATTTACACGCCAGATCTAGCATCTTGTTTAGACGGCATTACCCGTAACTCCATCATGCAAATCGCTAAAGATCTTGGCTTTGAATTGCGCGAGAAGCGTATTACTCGTGATGAGGTCTACTCTGCGGATGAAGCTTTCTTCACTGGTACTGCGGCTGAAGTAACTCCTATTCGAGAATTAGACGACCGCACCATTGGTGACGGTAAACGCGGCCCCATTACCGAGAAGATTCAAAAGGTCTACTTTGATGCCGTATATGGCAGAAGTGATGAGTACAAGTCTTGGCTGACCTACGTTAAGTAATAGGAAATTAAAAAATGAGTGAAGCTCAAGTGGTGATGATCGATGGCAAAGATCTTCCTTTGCATTGCCCTACCAACAACACCCCCAATTGGAACTCACATCCGCGCGTATTTTTAGATATCGCCAAAACAGGGCAGGCTAAATGTCCCTATTGCGGCACAGAATACAAGCTAATCCCTGGTACCGAAGCTCACGGGCATTAAACCAATCAGCACCTCTGTGAGAAGGGGTGCTGAATCGGGATACCGCACATGAACCGTATTCTGATCATCGCACCCAATTGGATTGGTGATGCAGTCATGTCTGAGCCACTCTTGGCTAAACTGAAAGAGCTTTACCCGCAATCTCATATTGATGTGTTAGCTAGCCCTTGGGTAGCCCCAATCTATAGAGCTTGTGTAGAAGTCAACGAGGTAATCGAAGCAGACTTAGTCCATAAGCATTTGCAATGGAGTTTGCGTCAACAGTTAGCAAAGGATGTGCGAGCTAGACGGTACGATGTCTGCTTTGTTTTGCCCAATAGCCTCAAGTCTGCAATCATCCCTTGGCTTGCTAATATTCCATCAAGAATAGGATATCGCGGTGAAATGCGCTTTGGCTTAATAAATCGCGCCCTAAATAATCCTAATAAAGTAAACCGGCCTCCGATGGTGCAGCACTATCTTGCCTTAAGCAGAAAACTTAATGAGTACGCCATATCTTCTATTGATAAGACTGTCGAACCAAGACTTCAAATCTCTTCTCAAGCTAGCAATGCTGTCAGCACCAAACTGAGTCAATCATCGATTGGTCAAGAATCTATTTACGTTTTTTGTCCTGGTGCAGAATACGGCCTCACCAAGCGCTGGCCAGCAGATCACTTTGCCCGTCTTGCACAATCATTGCTAAATGCAGAACCAGAGGCACAAATTATTCTTTTAGGAAGTAAGAGTGACCAGGTGCTCGCTCAAAGTATCTTAGCTCAAGCAAATAACCTTCCCCAGATTCATAATTGGTGTGGCAACACCTCCTTAGATGAAGCAATCGCCCTCATTGGCATGTGCAAGGCATTAATCAGCAATGACTCTGGCCTAATGCATATAGCTGCTGCACTCAAGATTCCCCAAGTTGCCATATTTGGCTCAAGTGATCCTCATCACACGCCACCCCTATCAAACAAAGCCAAAATTCTCTACCTAAACCTAGCTTGTAGTCCCTGCCATAAAAGAGAGTGCCCCTTAGGTCACCTCAAATGTCTTCAAGATATTTCACCTACGATGGTGCTCGATTCAGTCAAAGCACTCTATTAAATTTGTTATTTCTAATCCATATTAATAAAAGAGCACCCCATGACTAAACTTGCCAGACTTTTTCAGAATGCAGATGACGTGGTGGATGCTTGGCGAGATGCCCTCAGTCATCGTGATGTCAAAGGTGCTTTAGCCATCTGGCTGGATGATGATTCAATCACTTGCGTTCTTCCAGAAGGTCAGCGACTAAGTGGCCATGAAGAAATTAGAGCCGGTTTGGAGCGCCTATTGGCAAAACAAGCCTTATTTCTAGAACCTATTGCCTGCATCAGCCATTCGGTATTGGGTGCCGCAATCTACGATACGACCGAGGCAGTGCATCTGCGCGCCAATCAAATTGAAGCGGAGTTTTTTCTCAACATCACCTTGGTCTTATTACAAGATAGTCAAGGATGGCGTATTGCGCATTTACATGCCAGTCACTCCACTGAAGATACATTTGATGCACCATCTACGCCTCATGGGCTTCATTAAAACCAGAGTAAAGACAACGCATCATGGATGAGCAAGTCATTCGCTCGATGCTGAAGTGGCCAGATGTGCCCGATTGCTATGGGTGGTTAGCATTAGATCGGCGCGGCCAATGGCGCATGAGAAATGAATACGCACAAACTCATCGCTTGCCTGGAGCACTGATTGAGCATGTCGGCCTAAAAGAATACATTGCCCGCAATTATGCTCACGATACTATGGGTAGGTACTACTTTCAAAATGGTCCTCAGAGAGTATTTGTATCTTTAGATAGCTGTCCTTGGGTTGTCCGCATACAAGCAACATCAGATAACCCACAAACATTCAGCCTAAAGACACAATGCGCTAGCTCCATAGACCCTCTTGGCGCACTCAGTGACGAACTAGGAAATATTTATATTTATGGAAATATTGCCAACGACTCGTCCACTACCGTTGCGCTATTACACGACCATGATTTAACGCTATTTTCAGAGCAGTCAAGCTTAGAAGAAGATGCATGTAGTTACAGAGGAAGTTGGAAGTGGGGTGATAAACATCTGCCAATTGATCCAATTGCCTCATCTCAATTAAGCGAGCGCTTTCATTTCATTCAATCCCCTAGCCAAGAGCCAGGGAATAATTAGCTAGGCATATTTTTGCCTTGTTCTTTAAGCTCTTCCTGATATTGTTTTTGCATTTCACGTAGACGCGCATCGATGCTTGAGCCTTGATAAAAATCGGCAGCGCCAGAGGCTCTAGCAATCTTTAATTGCTCAATTGCCGAAGGCCAAGCACCTTCAAGCGCATATTTTTCACCTAAGGCGTAATGCCGCATAGGCACATTTTTCGCCTGGTCATAGGCATTCGATAACAATGTCCACCACACTACTTCATTGGGCTGCGCTCTAGTACGGGCCTTTAACCAAGTAATTGCATCATTGGTGCGCCCTAACTTGAGATAAGCATTCATCATGGCAGCTCCAGCAGCATATGACTGCGGAAAAGCTTTCAAGGTTGCCTGAGCAATTTGAAGCGCTTCCTCATTCTTACCTTTAGCTAGGGCCAATTCAGAAGAAGTGATGTCTAGAGACAAACTTTGTCTGATAAGCGGGGATCCAGGCGCACTAGCACTATTAGCAAGATTACGGGCTTGCGCAAGATAGCTAACAGCCTGATCTATACGGCCTTGCTTTTGCGCAATGAGCGCCAAGCCATAAAAACCCTCCATCTGCTTTCCAGGATTAGTTTGCTTACTTAAACTCTCAAAGGTATTTTTAAGATCGTACATACCACTTGAACTACCAGACTGCTCCATACGGGCACGTGCCTTAATAAAGAAAAACTCTACAGCCGTAGAAACATTACGATTTGGTTGATTGCGCGCCCGATCTTGCATATCCGCAATCCGGTCTGTGGTTAATGGGTGGGTACGCACATATGCTGGAACGCCATTATCCATAATGCCGGTAGCTTTTTGTAAGCGCTGAAAAAACCCAGGTGCGCCATTTACATCATAGCCACTAGCAGCCAAAATCTGAAAGCCAATACGATCAGCCTCACGTTCAGCATCTCTTGAGTAAGAGAGTTGATTATTAACTGCAACTGCTTGGCCACCTTGCATAAGACCAGATGCTGCACCAGGATTTCTTGAGGCAGCTAATGCCCCCAACAAAATACCAGCCAAGGCAATCATCGTATTGGTAGTTTGCTTATCCATTTGACGAGCTAGGTGGCGTTGCAGTACGTGGCCCGTCTCATGCCCCATCACTGAAGCTACTTCTGAATCTGATTCAGCGCTTACTAATAAGCCAGTATGAAATCCAATAAACCCACCAGGCAAGGCAAACGCATTAATACTGCTATCTTTAACTGCGAACACTTCAAAGTTATAGGCGCCACTGCCTTGTTCATTAGCCCCGCCCAACTGCAACCTCTTGGCAGCTTGTAAAAGTCTGCGCTCCATTTGATTTAAAAAATCATAGATGGGCAAATCATTGGAATAGTCGGGATCCGGACGAATCTGACGCATGATCATCTCGCCATACTTTTTTTCATCCATACGACTTAAGGTGTCGCCCCCAGGGTCCCCCATATCAGGCAATATGAATGTCGGCTGAATCGGAGGCGCATTTCGGGTGGGCAAATTGGCTGAGCGCGCATCGGGCGACTGAACAGCCCTACCTAGATTTTGCAAAGCGGCAGACTCCCCTTGAACAGAGACATCCCCAGCAGGGGGAATGCTCGCACCTCCAGCGGCAACAGCACCTTGACAGCTCATTGCTAGAATCAATTGGCAAGCCAATAATCGCCTCAAAAAAGGCGTTTTATCAGATGTCTTTCTTTCCCTCATACCTATATGGTAAAACTTATCCCATGAACAAACTAACTCATTTTGATAATGCCGGCCAAGCCCATATGGTCGATGTAGGCGATAAAGCCCATACCCACCGTATTGCCATTGCCTCAGGCAAGATCACAATGCTTCCTGATACCTTCAAAATGGTACAAAAAGGGTCGCACAAAAAGGGGGATGTCCTCGGCATTGCCAGAATTGCGGGCATCCAAGCCTCTAAAAAGACTTCTGATCTCATTCCCCTGTGCCACCCTATCGCCCTGACTCACGTCAGCCTACAGTTTGATCTGAATGAAAAAACTAGCAGCATTCACTGCCAAGTTCGGGCTGAAACGACAGGCCCTACTGGAGTTGAAATGGAAGCCCTCACAGCTGTCCAAGTCGCCCTACTTACAATTTATGATATGTGCAAAGCAGTAGACAGAGGTATGGTGATGGGTGATGTAATGCTACTGGAGAAGAGTGGTGGTAAGTCTGGCGAGTGGAAAGTCGTCGAATAATTTTGGAGAACAATATGGCTGGCAAACTTAGCACAAACGGAATATCAATCCTAGCCAGTATTGGCGTGGGCATAACCATGACAATTCTGTACCTAACAGATGCAATTGGTTTATTTGCGGCGATTGTGCTAGCCCTATTGCTAAGTACAGCACTCAATTACATCATTCTTGGTAAAGAGGCTTTTAAAAGCAAATATCAAATTACCAAGAAAAAATAGAGAGTATTAACTCTATTGCTCTGCCGAAGCCTTATTTTTTCTTTCTTCCCCATGGCTCCATGTGAGCATGACGACGAATAATAAAATCAAAAATAATCTTCATCCAAATCGTAGAGCCAGCAATCGCTGACCAAGTCTCGTAGGGCAGACCAACAATCAAAATTGCAAAAATATCGTAAGTTAATATTGCTGCACCTAGTAGATTCAGAATACCAACGAAAGGTGCAAACTTGCGAGGATTCTGTGGTGGTTTGTTATCTTTGATAGCAACTTCTGAATAATCCTTTTTAACCAGAATTCTCCATGCACGTCGATACCAGTAAAACGATATTGGGAACATGGCAAGAAACAAAATCCATGTCAGAGCAGTACTGATATCAAAAACCATTGAATACCTCTTTCATTAAAGTCAAATCATTTTAGACTAATAAAAAAGGCCCACTTTCGAGGGCCTTTTTTATTAGTCGGCACTAGCGAACTAGCACCGACAAGGACATGTGCACTAATTAATGCGCACCATCCACTGCTTTTGCGCCGCGTGGAACACGGACATTCTCAACCATTGCCTGAATATGAGCAGGAGGTTCTGCAGTTACTTTATCTACCAAGAAGGCAACGATAAAGTTAACGCCAGCACCGACTGCGCCGAAGGCTTCTGGAGTGATACCAAAGAAGCTATTTGCGCCGCCAATGAGACCAAGATACTCAGTACCCTTGATGAAGAAAATGCCTTTGTGTGCGAACACGTAGAACAAAGTGATTCCAAGACCAGCAAGCATGCCGGCAATAGCACCTTCTTTGTTCATCTTCTTAGAGAAGATACCCATCATGATTGCAGGGAACAAGGAGCTCGCAGCAATACCGAAGGCCAATGCCACAGTTCCCGCCGCAAACCCTGGTGGATTCAGGCCTAAGTAACCTGCCACGACGATCGATACCGCCATTGCAATCTTACCGGACATCAATTCACCCTTCTCACTGATCTCAGGCATAAATACATTCTTGATCAAGTCGTGAGAAATCGCTGCAGAAATTGCCATCAATAAGCCAGCAGCTGTAGAAAGCGCCGCAGCCAAACCACCTGCTGCAACCAAACCAATAACCCAGTTAGGCAACATCGCGATTTCAGGGTTAGCCAACACGATGATGTCAGCATTCACTGTCAACTCATTGCCTTTCCAACCAGCAGCATTAGCCTTGTCAGCAGCAGCTTGATTTTTGGTCTTGTCGTTGTAGTACTGAATACGACCGTCACCGTTCTTATCAGTCCACTTTAACAAGCCTGTTTGCTCCCAGCGATTCATCCAGCCTGGACGAGTGTCGCCTTTGATGCTTGATTCAACAGCATAGAGATCACCACCAGTTGCAACAGCAGTGTTAACTGTAGCAATCAAGTTGTACTTTGCCATTGCAGCAACAGCTGGAGCTGTGGTGTACAAAGCGGCAATAAAGATCAACGCCCAACCAGCAGATGAACGTGCATCTGCAACTGTTTTCACAGTAAAGAAGCGCATGATCACGTGTGGCAAGCCTGCAGTACCAATCATCAATGAGAGTGTGTACACAAACATATTGAGCTTGCTACCAGCAGTTGCAGTCGTATATTGACCAAAGCCCAGCTCAGTTACCACTGTGTCTAAGCGTGCCAACAAGGAAACATCTTGACCAACCAAGTTAGAGCCCAAACCAATCTGCGGAATTGCAACCCCAGTCAATGCTAAGGAGATATAAACAGCAGGGATGATATAAGCGACGATCAATACCATGTACTGCGCTACTTGGGTATAAGTAATACCTTTCATACCACCGAACACAGCATACGCAAACACGATCGCCATACCTACATAAATACCAGTTTCCTTAGAAACTTCTAGGAAACGAGCAAATGCGATACCTACACCAGTCATCTGACCAATAATGTAAGTTAAGGAAGCTACGAGCAAGCACAGTACTGCCACTGTAGACGCTGTCTTGGAGTAGAAGCGATCGCCAATGAACTGAGGAACTGTGAACTTACCGAACTTACGCAGGTAAGGAGCAAGCAAGAGCGCCAAGAGAACGTAGCCGCCAGTCCAACCCATGAGGAAGAGACCGCCGCCGTAGCCCATATTGGAAATCAAGCCAGCCATCGAGATAAAGGAAGCAGCAGACATCCAGTCAGCAGCTGTCGCCATACCGTTCATTACTGGGTTAACGTCACCACCGGCAACGTAGAACTCGCTAGTAGAGCCTGCACGTGCCCATATCGCAATACCGATATAGAGCGCGAAGCTCAGACCAACTATGAGATATATAGTTGTTTGTAATTCCATGAAAATCTCCTGTTAGTCTTCGTGAACGTCGAACTGACGGTCAATTTTGCCCATACTGCTCTTGTACCACCAAATCAAGGCGATAAAGATCACTATGGAACCTTGTTGAGCAAACCAAAATCCAAGTGGGTATCCACCAAGAAAAAATGCATTCATTTGTTCAACAAATAAAATGCCGGCGCCGAAAGAGACTAGGAACCAAACAATCAGGATCTTAGTCAATAAGCTCAGGGTAGCTTTCCAGTAGCCGTGAGCGTCATGAGAATGTTGCATATTCCCTCCAGAGAATCGCTTTAGTTATAACCATAATTCCAGGTTTCCCCAGAGTCCTATCCGATAAATGACTACACAATGCTTAGCCATTTATCATTAATCGCTAATATCGTGGGAATTGCTAAAAGAAATAACTAGTATTAACCCTAAAAATTACTAGGTAAAAACCCCTGATTTCTTTATAAAAAACAAGCACTTAATTGTGCGAAGCCCCATGGCTTAAGGGATCATCGTCATTTATCAATGACGCGGCAATTTTCTCAAGCGCTTCTCTAATTCTTCAATTGCCTCGATTGAATTGGCATGTTGCTTTAATAACGGCCAAATCTGCATCATGATTTCTGCAGTGGCAAAGGTGTCGGCAGCAGCTTGATGACGCACAGCGCACTCAATTCCCAAGAACTGCATCCAGTCATCCATATATTTCGCCTTGACCTCAGGATGGCACTTTGCGACCAAAGGCTCAATATCAATCCAAGCATTTTTGAGCTTTCGACCCAAGTATTGCTTGAAGGTTTTTTGAATCATGGCTTCGTCAAATACTGCATGAAAGGCAAATAAAGGAGCATCCCCAATCCATTCCTCAAACTTGAGCAAGGCCGCTGGCGGATCTTCTCCACTTTTTTGAGCATCTACCCCTATTCCATGCAACAAGATGTTTTCTTTATCGGATTTTCTACTGGGGTCTTGCTTGAGAACCACCTCAAAACTATCGGCAAGATCTATTTTGAGACTTTGTGTAATTGGGTCTAAGTGAAGAGATACCGCTGCAATTTCTATTAAGCTCGCTTTACGGGTATTTAAACCCGTAGTCTCCACATCTAAAACCACCCAGCGGTAAGGATGCATGGGTGCCCTGCCCCACAAGCCCTTAATCCAATCGATATTCATTCTTATTGCCCAAACGAACGCTCAAGGCGCTGTTGGAAATTTCTAGTAACGCTCAGTGATTCTTTCAAAATACGCCTATCAATATTGTTCAAGCTATTGAGCTCAATCGCATTCGGATTACCATCAATTTCATGTGCATCAATTTGAATCGATAAGCGCAGCATCTGCAGGTATTCAAATGCTGTTACCCAGGACATGTACTCCGCCTCAGGCACTCTCAATACTTGCCCAACTGCAATAAGACGCTCTCTTGTATTGGTCTCCGGTATAGCGTTTGCCAAAGCATAGATGCGCGCCGCATCAACCAAAATGGCAGTGCCGTGTTTTTTCAAATCAATACACTGCTTGCCATCCAACTTAATCGTATCCAAACCACCATGCCAAGTTATGGGCACCTTCATGCGCAGTGAATTCTCAGCTAATTGCTTCAAGAAACGTTGATTCCGTGGAGCATGCGTCAGAATAATTTCTTTCATCTTCAGCAACAAATCGGGGTTGCCCGCAATCCTTCTGAAATCAAAGTAAATACTGGCATTTAATAAGTTCTCACCTGAACCCTCATCAATCCAGTGCTCAAATTTGCGATTCCACTCCGCCTCACTTAAGCAAATTTTTGGATTACTTGCCATCACATTGCCTTTACACAAAGGATAGCCACAAACATCTAGGGCTTTATTCACGTCCAGAGCAAATGCAAGATACTTTTCACGTACTGCATCGCTGGCCTCTCCGGCAAAAACCAAAGCATTATCTTGATCTGTTGCGATAGTTTGCTCAGAGCGACCTTCAGATCCAAGCGCAATCCAAGCAAAGCTCTTCATATCGATATTGTGCTGATGTGCATAAAGCTCAATCAATCGGTCACACACTAAGTCATTCAAATCGCTGATTAATCGGGTTAGTTGCTTAGCCTGAACTCCTTGGCCAATGAGGTTCTTAGCAAAACGCCTAATATCTTTAGCGCATAGCGCTACACTCGCCAAATCGGGTGCAGAGCGGATAGACATACTGATATGCTTTAGAGAGAGTCGCTGCATTGCAAACAAATCTCTCTCCGAGAGAATATTGACAACTTCACTGCCATCCATCACTGGAATATGCCGGATACCCAACTGTAGAAACATTAAAGCCGCATCTTGAGCACTATCGCGAATCGTTAAAGACTTTACCCCTTTAGTCATAACCTCTTTAATGGGCAGGTTCACATCAATTTGCGGAATCGTGACTCTTCCCAAAATGTCATATCGGGTCAGAATGCCCATCAAACCTTCTTGAGAATTACCTACTAATATCGAGCCCACTCTGCGATCATGCATCTGCGTCAAGGCCTCTTTAATACTAGTATCGGGAGAGACGCAGAGGGGCTTTTTACGAGGTAATTCACCAAGCGGGGTTTCCAAGGACTGCTCAGAAAAAATTTGGGAAGTGTAGGTTCTTTGTAATACCTGCCATGAGCGCTCTAAAAATCTCATGATGCTTTGACTTAAAAAATCTGCAAACTGCGGCGACATTTCTGCCAAGCGTCTCATGACATCCGTAGAAATACTCAAGCAGAAGCAATCTCCAATTGCGGCATAGCTTGCAGTTGGAGATCGACCAGCCATAGCCGCACTCACCGGAAAGAGCTCACCTGCTTCAATTTCATGAGCTTCTCCTGCTTCATTAGAAAGACCTTGTCGTGAAACTACGCCACCCTTACGAATAAAAAATAATCGGTTTACGGGAGGGCTTTGGGGCGATAAAAATACCTCATCAGGCGCGAAATACTCCTCCTGAGAATTTTCAATGAAAAAATCGACATGCTCCGGTTTCATTTCAGAAAATGGGAGCACCTGCATCATCTGCTGGGTCAGATTCACAATCAAGCTACGAGATGGGCTGGTTTTCTTCAAGGCGTCCTCAGTCTTTCGCTTCTGATCAAACTCTCAATTTATCGCGCCATCTGTTTGCTGTCCATAGTATTGGCCCCACTTGTTTGACTCTAATCAAATAAGTGGGGCTTTATTAAAAACCCAAGCGAGCGACTTACTTACTCAAGCGACACTCTGCGGGTAGCAATTGAGCGGGCAGGTTTGTTTCCACATTTCTACATGACCACGCTCCAGCCCAAGTGGAGCCCTCTGGCTTAGACAAGTCGATTCCCCTAGGAGTAATGGCATCGGGCTCATTCGTTGGAATCAGGTAAAGGGTATTTTTACCTGCAGGAGCAACATTTGCCTGATAGTCAATAGCAATCGCTCCTGAAGGGTCAATTTCAATTAACTTCACATTTCGGGTGGGGGCAAACACAAAAGATCCCTGAGTTGCCTCATCCATTGCCACAGTGCCACGACTAGAAAAAGTCTCTGTTACAGCTAGCTTTGCGGCTGAGGCGAGATTTAAACCTTCCACAATCCTGCTGCGGGCGATGTAGTCCTGATACTTTGGAACTGCTACTGCAACCAAGATACCAATAATGGCAACAACGACCATGACCTCAATTAGAGTGAAGCCTGATTCCTCAATTGAATTTAATTCTAGGGTAGTGATATTTTTTGTAGCCATGGGACTTTCTCCGGAAGTGAAATACATCATCTTCTAGTCTATACCCATGAAATTCAAGGCGCCACAATGTAAGAAAAGCCGGCTACAGAAGCCGGCTTTTTCATGAGATTAAGAGAGAAAACTTAATGCGCTTCTTTTTTGGCGTTCTTTTTCTTCAAGTACGTACCAACCAAAATCACAATAACTATTCCAACAACTTCGAACGCTAGCTTCGCATCACCCAAAGCGGCATGCAGGCTATCTTTAATCGCTGGATCGTCTACTAACATGCCACCCGCCAAGAAACCTAAAAGGCCAGCGCCCAAAGTAATGATGATTGGGAAACGCTCCATCACCTTTAACAACATGGCGCTACCAAAAATGATCAACGGAATAGACATTCCCAGACCAATAATTAAAAGTAATAGACGAGTCTCTTCTGGACCTTTTTGAGCCGCTGCCGCAACAGCCAACACATTATCCAAACTCATCACTAGGTCAGCAATCAAGATCGTACGAATAGCAGCCCAAATACTAGACTTTGCTTCCATATGCTCTTCACCATCACTGTCCGATAACAGCTGAATGCCGATATATAACAAAAGCACGCCACCAATGATCTTGAGGTAGGGCAAAGTCAACAAGGCTACTGCTGTAATGGTAAGAACTACCCGCAGAATAATTGCGGCGGCGCTGCCCCAAAAAATTGCTTTCTTTTGTTGTGCGGGAGGCAAATTGCGTGAAGCTAAAGCGATCACTACTGCGTTATCGCCAGACAACAAAATATTCGCAACAATAATTGAGAGTAATGCCGCCCAAAAGCTAGCATCAGAAAAAGCTGAAAAATCCATAATGTCTCCGTACTTTTTTATATTTTAGTTTTAACTACTTTTACAACAAAAAAGCATGCCGACGAATCGGCACGCCTTCGATTACAACATGGCTTTAAGTAAAGCAGCCATTTCAGATGGGTTCTTTGTTACCTTAAAGCCACACTCTTCCATAATGGCTAGCTTAGCATCAGCCGTATCTGCTCCACCAGAAATCAATGCGCCAGCATGGCCCATACGCTTTCCTGGAGGCGCTGTTACGCCTGCGATAAAGCCAACTACCGGCTTTTTCATATTATCTTTACACCAACGAGCCGCTTCCGCCTCATCTGGACCGCCGATCTCACCAATCATAATGACTGCGTCAGTCTCGGGATCCTCATTAAACATCTTCATCACATCAATGTGCTTCAGGCCATTAATAGGATCGCCACCAATACCCACCGCAGTAGATTGACCTAGACCAATTGCTGTGAGTTGGCCAACAGCCTCGTAAGTTAAGGTGCCAGAACGGCTCACTACACCAATACGGCCTTTTTTATGAATATGCCCAGGCATGATGCCGATTTTGATTTCATCTGGAGTGATAATTCCAGGGCAATTAGGGCCAAGCAATAAAGTTTTTTTGCCACCAGCCGCCTCTTTAGCTTTCATCTTATTGCGCACCTCTAACATGTCGCGCACTGGGATGCCTTCAGTAATGCAGATTACAAAATCGAGATCTGCCTCAACCGCTTCCCAAATCGCAGCAGCAGCGCCAGGAGGCGGAACATAAATCACAGAGGTAGTGGCACCAGTTTGTTGAGCAGCCTCTTTTACCGTTCCAAAAATGGGAATGTTAAAAATAGATTCGCCAGCCTTCTTTGGATTTACACCTGCTACAAAACAATTTTTGCCGTTTGCATATTCTTGACATTTTTCTGTATGGAACTGGCCAGTCTTACCAGTAATACCTTGAGTGATGACTCGTGTATTTTTATTTACCAAAATAGACATATTCAAATTCCTTGATTATTTATTTTTTGCAACAGCGGCAACTACTTTTGTAGCTGCTTCAGCCATTGAATCGGCGCTAATGATTGGTAAACCAGAGTCAGCAAGAATCTTCTTGCCTAAGTCCTCATTGGTTCCCTTCATTCGCACAACCAAAGGCACTGTCAAATTGACAGCCTTACATGCTGTAACCACTCCATCTGCGATGACATCGCAACGCATGATGCCGCCAAAAATATTCACCAAAATCGCCTCAACACTCTTGTTCTTGAGCATGATTTTGAAGGCTTCTGTTACTTTTTCCGCTGTGGCTCCACCTCCTACGTCTAAGAAGTTTGCTGGCTCACCACCAAACAACTTAATCGTATCCATGGTGGCCATAGCCAAACCAGCACCATTAACTAAGCAACCAATATTGCCATCAAGGGAGATGTACGCAAGATCAAATTTAGAAGCTTCAATTTCCGCTGCATCCTCTTCATCAATATCACGGTAAGCAACAATTTCAGGATGGCGATACAGAGCATTAGGATCAAAGTTAAATTTAGCATCCAATGCTTTGATCTTGCCGTTACCTTCCAAAATTAATGGGTTGATTTCAACTAATGAAGCATCAGTATCCCAATATGTTTTGTAGAGATTTTTAAATACATCGCGAGCCATTGGTATAGAGGCATCAGGGACACCAATCCCTTTTGCAATCACATCGCAGTCAGCATCAGTTAAGCCAATCATCGGATCAACAAAAACTTTAATAATTTTTTCGGGATGAGATTCAGCCACCTCTTCGATATCCATGCCACCCTCACTGGATGCCATGATCACATTCTTTTGTGTGCCACGATCAGTCACGATACTGAAGTAGTACTCTTTCTTAATATCAGCACCATCTTCAATTAGTAAGCGATTTACCTTTTGACCTTCTGGCCCAGTTTGATGAGTCTTTAATTGCATTCCCAAAATCTCAGAAGCATATCTTTTAACTTCATCCATGCTCTTTGCTAGCTTTACGCCGCCACCCTTACCACGCCCACCTGCGTGAATTTGAGCTTTCACAACCCATACTGGGCCACCCAGTTTTTCAGCTGCTTTGACTGCCTCATCAACACTGAACGCAGGAATGCCATTAGGAACAGGCACATTAAATTGGCGTAATAGTTCTTTGCCTTGGTACTCGTGAATTTTCATAATTACTCCGAAACGGTGTCTTTTTTAGCTAGCGATAAGAATTTATAAAACCTAACACCTATTTTTAGCTTTCTTACTGCATATGGCTAATAAATGGCATGCGATTTATCCGACTCCGTAAGTCTATCATGTTGCAATGCATCAACTAGAGCTTATTGGCTCCGTAATTGCCCTAGGCAGATCGTCCGGCTACCACCCTTGAGATCACCTCGGAGCTAAAGCCCTTGGATGCCAAAAAACGATATTGTCTTGCTCGCTCTTTTTGCTCTTGCGCCACCACACCAAATTTTCTGAGCCAAAGGGCTTTGGCCCTCTCAAATTCGGTCTCTTTTAGTGATTTCAATAGCTCGGCAGACTCCTGAGAACCTACTCCAGCCCGCTCTAACTCATCCTGAATTTTTCTTACGCCAAAACGCTCACCTCTCCTGCGGACCAAAGCCTGGGCAAAACGCTCATCAGATAACCATCCCCTCTTCTCAAAATCATCCAAAACTTCAAGGATTTGAATACTCAAAGCTTTTTCTGCGAGAGGATCTTTCTCCTTGGATGATTCTGAATCGCCCTTTACCTGCCTTGCAGCCAATTCTGTTAGTTTGGCTTCCAGGCCCTTACGACTATATTCACGCATCGATAAAAGGCGCAAAGCCCGAGCTTTCAAACTCGGGCTTTGTTTTTTACTTTTTTTGACGTCGAGATCTGATTCCGACATCGAAGAATTATGCTTCCTCTTCTTCGCTTACGACATCGCTAATCACAGCGGTGCCAGCTTTAACACCCAGTTTCTCGCGAATCTTGGCTTCAATATCTTGAGCAATGGCTGGGTTCTCTTTTAAGAAGTCACGTACATTGTCTTTGCCTTGACCAATACGATCGCCGTTGTAGCTATACCAAGATCCTGACTTTTCTATGATGTCGGCCTCTACTCCCATATCAATTATTTCGCCCTCTCTTGAAATTCCAGCGCCATACATGATGTCAAAAATCGCTTCGCGGAACGGGGGTGAAACTTTATTCTTCACGACTTTCACGCGTGTCTCATTGCCAACTACTTCATCACCCTTCTTGATGCTACCAATGCGACGAATATCTAAACGCATCGAGGCATAGAATTTGAGAGCATTACCACCAGTTGTTGTTTCTGGGGAGCCAAACATCACGCCAATCTTCATTCGAATCTGATTAATAAAAATCACCGTAGTATTGGTCCGTTTAATTGCACCGGTCAATTTACGTAGGGCCTGACTCATTAAACGCGCCTGCAAGCCTGGCAACGAATCCCCCATGTCACCCTCAATCTCTGCTCTTGGGACTAATGCCGCTACAGAGTCCACCACTATTAAATCGATTGAGCCTGAGCGTACTAAAGCATCTGCAATTTCTAAGGCTTGTTCCCCAGTGTCGGGCTGTGAAATCAATAGATTATTAACATCAACGCCAAGGCGGGACGCATATTGCACATCGAGCGCATGCTCAGCATCAATAAACGCGCAAGTGCCACCCATCTTTTGCATTTCTGCAATTGCATGCAATGTAAGGGTTGTTTTTCCTGATGACTCTGGCCCATAAATTTCAATGACACGACCGCGCGCCAATCCACCTACCCCTAATGCAATATCCAAACCCAATGAACCACTGGAAACAACTTGAATATCTTGATGAATCTCCGCATCGCCCAATCGCATGATTGAGCCCTTGCCAAACTGCTTCTCAATTTGCGCTAAGGCCGCAGTTAAGGCCTTTTGTTTGTCTCCACTCATGCCATCAAAATCTGATGAGGCTGATTTTTTCTTATCATCCAAGGCCATTTTTTAATTCCTTTTCGCTATCTATTGGGCTTTTTCCCGAAGTTTCTGTACTTACTTAACAACTTAGAAGTTACTGTATATAAAAACAGTACTATTTGCAAGGAACTTTTATGGTCTTATTGCTGATTTTTGTTTGGGCTCATTCTTACGCGATCCCAGTAAAAGAATAGTGGTATTGCGGCGCCCCAAACGATGGCAAGCAGTATGAGCCCCCCGACCTGTCCATTTGGACCCCAAGCACCAGCGCCCATTCTGATCCCAGCTTCATAGGACATAGGTCCTGCAATTGCCCCCAAAACTGCGCCCAATATGGGTCTTTCACGCAACCAAGACAAGGACCCGCTAATAGTGCTTGCTACTAGAGCCCAAAGCGTCCACATCCACGCTGGAGATAAATACTGGCTTGGCCATGCATCTTCAAAGACCAGAAATCCCGATAAGGATATAAGTGAGTCAGCGCTTACTCCAAATATAGTAGCCTTGCATAATAGATTCAGCTCCTGAGCAACTTGATTGGAGCGCCAAATATGTATAGCAAGATAAAGCAAGGTGATCACAACTGGCCAAAATACTTGATGGTTGGCAGCGCCAATAACGCAGGCAAACCAACCTAGCTGGAAAAACACGAAGTTCCAAAATTTAGCCATCAACAAACCCAAGTAAACCCGCCCAAGAAAAAGGCCACTGCCGCTGGGCAATGGCCTAATAAATCTGGTGGCGAATCAGGGACTCGAACCCCGGACCTGCGGATTATGATTCCGTCGCTCTAACCAACTGAGCTAATTCGCCGAACTTGTGATTTTAGCTTAATTGGCCGAGTCGATCAATTTTATTTAGTGCGCAACATGAGCTTTTTATAGGCTTCTTTTGTAAAGATCCAAAGAGCTGGCAGACCTGGAATCACAATCATTGCGAGAGCCACTATTGAGAAATTGCTTTTTACCCAAGGGTGGTCACCAATTAAGTATCCGAGGCTTGTCAAACTACAAACCCAAAAGATACCGCCAATAGCGTTATAGAAAACAAAAACGGAATACCGCATATGGGCAACCCCAGCTACAAAAGGGGCGAAAGTGCGTATAAACGGCATAAAGCGCCCCAAAACAATTGTGATAGGGCCATATTTCTCATAGAAGGCATGCGCTTTATCAAACGCATTCCGATTAAACCAGCGAGAGTTTTCCCAAGAAAAAACCCGATTACCAATAATGCGACCAATTGAATAATTGAGGGCATCCCCCAATACTGCAGCTGTAGTGAGCAGCGCCATTAAAACTACTAAATCCAAACCACCAACAGCTGCAATTGCCCCAGCGACAAATAGCAATGAATCTCCTGGCAAAAATGGCATCACCACCAAGCCAGTCTCGACAAAAATAATCGCAAACAAAAGAGCATAGATCCAAACACCCCATTGATTAGCAACTAAGGCAAGATTTTTGTCGAGATGCAAAAACAAGTCGATGAAATAGGAAAAATCCAAAAGGGCTCCAGAAGTTTGAGAAATACTATTGAGAATGTTGCTAGGCTCAGACCTCTATTCTAAAGAATGCAAGCCATAAGTCATCTGCACAAACTACTAACTACTTTATTTGAAAAGTGCTGACCCCTTCATCTCGGTTATAGCGTACAAAAACCTCAATTTGCTTTGCCAGAAAAAGTTTTTTGAGAACCTCATCCTTATTTTCAAAAATAATGGCGGTTTGCTCAGGGTATCGAGAAAAAGGATCGCTCATCACCTCAATGGGCTGACCATCAACTTTAATCAGGCGAATAGTACGCTTATGTAAACGATCGGCTTGAATAAAGATAAGCCGCTTCATATATTTATCAAGCACCAGCTTTTGGCCCTGTGGATTCGTCTTGTAGTAGTAAACAAGCTCCTCTTTGCCATTTTTAGTAACATCACGCTCTTCGTCCCATTTGGCAATTGCAGGTTGGCACAAGAAAGTACTTAGAATAGCTAAGGCGAGAATTCTATATAGTTGCATCATTTGCCTTCTTTAATAGATTATTGAATCTTATCAGTCATCTCATATGCGATTACTATCTATCTCCCGCGGCAAAGCAGGTCCCTTATTTGGATTAAATCATCCAGACTACTCAAGCGTAGCATCTGCGATACATAAAAAGCCGGTCAGCACACTAAGTCTAGCTACACCAGTAGAGATCAAACCATTGGGTATTGTGGGTGATGAACAAGCGGATTTATCAGTACATGGTGGACTTGAAAAAGCAATTTATGTCTACCCCATAGAACACTACGCATTTTGGAATGAACTTCTTTCCAGGGAAACCAATCAAATCGTCGATCTCCAGCCTGGATCAATGGGTGAGAACTTCACCATCGAGGGCCTACTTGAGGATGAGATATTTGTAGGTGACAAAATGACGATTGGAGATCTCGAATTTACAGTTGTCAAACTTAGAGAGCCATGTTTTAAATTCAACGCAAAGATGAAATATAAGGGTGCAGCCAAAGCCATGCTGCAATCTGGCAAAAGTGGCTGGTATTTGCGCGTCAATAAACCTGGAACATTAATAGCTGGAGCCCAAATCACTATTTCACCAGGCCAAAGAATCACCTCGATAGCTAGTCAAAACAAAGCCCTCTATCAGCGAGGAAATCAAAAAGATCTTTGGGACTAATATAGGCAACAAAAAGATTTAATCATTTGCATAAATATCAACATCTCTTGTCTCGCGTATAAACAATGTACCAATCACTAGTGTGACTGCAGCGATGATGATGGGGTACCAGAGACCATAATAAATATTACCGTTCTGCGCCACCAAGGCAAATGAAATAGTTGGCAATAATCCACCAAACCAGCCATTTCCAATGTGATAAGGCAAAGACATAGAGGTGTAACGAATACGGGTAGGGAACATCTCTACCAACATAGCTGCAATTGGTCCATAAACCATGGTTACCAAAATCAATAAGTAAACCAATAAGAGCAAAACTGGGATGTAGCTAATTTCATCAGGATTGGCTTTTGCTGGATAGCCCGCTTCATTTAGGGCATTACGGATGGCATTTCTAAATTCGACATCCTTTGTCCTAATAGCATCTACAGCTAACCCCTTTGCGGAATATGCCGCAATTTCTGTATCGCCAATTTTGACAATTGCAGTGCTACCCGCTGCCCCGGGAATAGTGGCATAGCTTGCAGAGTTTGCCGCCATAACCTGTTTAGCAATGTCGCAAGAACTGATAAATTTTGCGGTACCAGTCGGATTAAATTGAAAACTACACTCGTTTAAGTCCGCAGTAATCGTTGCTGGTGATGCAATCATGGCTTTTTCTAAAGCTGGATTTGCAAAATGGGTCAGTGCATTAAATACTGATACGGGCGTATTGGGAATGTAGGTAACCACTGCTAATAGCAAGCCACCCATAATGATGACCTTGCGACCAATCTTGTCAGACAAGGTTCCAAAGATTACAAAGAATGGTGTACCAATCACGAGCGCGGCGGCAATTAAGAGATTGGCATGCATTGCATCCACTTTGAGCACCTGGGTCAGGTAGAACAAGGCGTAAAACTGACCGGTATACCAAACGACTGCTTGACCAGCTACCAAACCAAATAATGCCAAAAGAACAATCTTTAAATTTTTCCACTGCCCAAAAGATTCAGTCAAAGGTGCTTTTGACAAGCGACCTTGCTCTTTCATCTTCTTAAATGCTGGTGATTCATTCATAGACAAGCGTATCCACACCGACACACCTAATAATGCGAGGGACAATACAAATGGAATACGCCAGCCCCAAACTTCAAAGTTGGAGCCTGTCAACTCACGAGCAAGTAATATGACTAAGAGAGATAAAAACAAACCTAAGGTGGCGGTTGTCTGAATCCAAGATGTATATGCCCCACGACGCCCATGGGGTGCATGCTCAGCAACATAAGTGGCGGCACCACCATACTCGCCACCGAGAGCTAAACCTTGCAACAGGCGCAAGGCAATCAAGATCACTGGGGCAGCAACACCAATCGAAGCGTAATTTGGCAAGATACCAACAACGAATGTTGAAACACCCATCAGCATAATAGTGACTAAAAAGGTGTACTTACGTCCAATCAGATCGCCTAATCGACCAAACACTATGGCGCCAAAAGGGCGAACAATAAAGCCCGCAGCAAAAGCCAATAAAGCAAAGATGAATGCAGAGCCGTCATCTAAGCCAGAAAAAAATTGCTTGGCAATAATGGCGGCTAAAGAGCCATATAGATAGAAGTCATACCACTCAAAAACCGTTCCCAAAGAGGAAGCAAAAATCACTTTGCGTTCTTCGGCAGTCATCGGCTTGACCTTGGCTGATCGTGGCATCCCTAAATTCCCAATAATATTTTTTAAAAGTTAGGGGCAGATTATGCTTGGAAAATTCATTTATAAATCATTGAATTAGGGTAATTCCCCATCGATGAGCAAAACATTTCTAGGCAAAAAAAGAGGAGGCATTGCCTCCTCTTTTTTACCCTGCATTACCAACTACCAACCAATTACCTTGGGCAACCAAAGAGAAATTTGTGGGTAATAAAACACGAGGAATAAAGCCACACCCTGCATGAATAAGAATGGCAATACTCCAATGTATAAATCTCTAATTTTGACTTCAGGTGGCGCAACTCCTTTGAGATAAAAAAGTGCCCAACCAAATGGTGGTGTTAAAAATGAAGATTGCAAACAAACTGTAATCATCATTGCCACCCAAACCGGGTCTGCACCTTGCGCCAATAGAACTGGCAAGAATAGGGGCACAGCAATGTAACTAATTTCAATCCACTCAATAAAAAATCCAAGAACAAATATGAGTAGCAACATGAACCAGATGTCACTATTAAGACCACCAGGTATGACCTTAAACATTCCGGAGATTAACTCTTCACCATTAAGCCCCCTAAAAGACAATGCAAAAACCTGGGCACAAATGAGAATAAACATCATCAAGGCGCTAATCTTGGTCGTATCTATAGCGACTTGTTTTAAGGTTTCCCACTTAAAACGACGCGATAAAAAAGTGACGAGCACCGATCCTACTGCACCCATAGCAGCAGCTTCAGTTGGAGCAGCAACACCACCAACAATTGAGCCCAATACAGCAACTACCAGCATGATGGGTGGCACCACCACTTTCCAAAAACGAACCCAGAGCTCCTTACCAGAAACGCGGCTTCGCTCCTCTTTTGGAATAGGTGGCATTAGATCAGGTTTAAGCCAACCTAGAATCAAAATAAATACGATGTAGACCACTACAAGAATTAATCCTGGTCCAACTGCAGCAGCAAATAGAGTACCGACTGATAACTGCATGATGTCGGAAAGCAGAATCAAAATTAGACTGGGCGGAATAATTTGGCCTAAAGTGCCAGACGCACAAATTGCACCACAGGCAATACTCTTGTTATAGCCACGGCGTATTAATGTTGGCAAGGTCAGTAGGCCTAAGGTGATCACCGTTGCACCAACAATCCCCGTGGTAGCACCCATCAAAGCACCAAACAAAATAATGCCGACCGCCATACCCCCCTTCACACCGCCAGCGATGTGCCCAATCACATCCAGCAAATCATCTGCTAGCCGCGATTTTTCCAGCATGATTCCCATAAAAATAAATAAGGGGATCGCCAACCACTGGTAGCCCGCCACAATTCCAAAAACCCTAGCAGGCAATAAATTAAATAAAGTGGTTCCAAACCCTAAAAATCCGAAGACGAAGCCGACTGTAGCTAAAGTAATTGCAACTGGAACGCCGATCATCAACAAAATAAAAAATCCAATCAGCATCAGGATAGCCATTACATGCATATCAAACATGCTGCCCTCCTTTAGAGTTGTAACCGTTGAGAATGACGCGACATAACTCACCAATACCTTGCAAGGCAAGCAATGTAAATCCAACCGGAATTAAACCCTTCACGATCCAACGATAAGGAATACCTCCGGGATCAGGCGACATTTCTCCGATAGAAAAAGACTGCGCAACATATGAGGAAGATAGATAGATATAAAGAAGCGCAACAATAATTGTGAGCACTGCAGAGAGGATGTCGACACGGTATTTTGTTTTAGGAGAATAATTAGCGTAAAACAAATCTACTCGAACGTTATCACCACGCAATAGGGCATAGCTCATACCGAATAGGATTAATGCTGCCAATAAATGCCACTCAAGCTCTTGAGCCCAAACCGAACCAATACTCATGGTGTAGCGTAAAAATACGTTGACTGTAATTAATCCCACAATGGCCAAGGCCACGTAAGACGTGGCCTTGCCAGTGAAATCAATTAAACCTTCGATACGCAATGCGATTTTTAGTAACAAAGGATGCACTGATATTCCTTACTTAAATGATGAGAACGAAAATCAACCACGAATTTTGCTGTGATAGATAGCCTCGCTATACGAAGCCCAAGTGTCGTAGTTACGCTTAAAGGCAAAGTAGGAATCATGCACTTTCTTGGTCATAGGATCAGCAGCGGCAGACTCGTCCAAAATCTTTTTCGTTTCAGCGCGCATTGCAGCCACCACTGAATCTGGCAACTGGAGCGCTGTAACGCCCTGCTTCTCCACCAAATCCTTCATTGCTTCGGCATTGTTTCTTTGACACCATGCCTCACCAATCACATTACAGGCTGCTGACGCATTTTTAACAACCTCCTGTAAATCTTTGGGTAATTTCTCCCAAGCAGCTTTGTTAATAAGAAGCTCAGAAGTGGTTGCTGGCTCATGCCAACCAGTGGTGTAGTAATACTTCGCCGCTTTTTGTAAGCCAAGACGACGATCTTGATATGGGCCAACGAACTCTGCCGCATCAATCACACCACGCTCAAGCGCAGGGAAAATTTCACCACCTGGCAGTACTTTTACGTCAACACCTAATTTGGCATAAACCTTACCAGCAAGACCAGGAATACGCATTTTTAAACCCTTGAGATCCGCAACGCTATTAATTTTCTTTTTGAACCAGCCAGTCATTTGCACACCAGTGTTGCCACATGGCATAGCGATCATGCCAAATGGCGCATAGGTTTCATTCCAAAGATCGATACCACCACCGTCATATAACCAACCATTCATTCCTTGGAAATTCAGGCCAAATGGGACTGCAGTGAAATATTGAGCGGCAAAAGTTTTGCCAGTCCAAAAATAACTATTCGCATGGTTCATTTCAACCGTGCCAGAGCGAACGGCATCAAAACCCTCAAAGGCTGGAATTAACTCCCCGGCTCCAAAAACTTGAATCTTTAAGCGACCATTGGACATCTCACCAATACGTTTGGCTAAATCAGTGGCGCTACCAGGGCCCTCCATATAAAACGGCGCACCTTTAGGATAGGCACTCGTCATTTTCCAATTAAAGGTTTGCTGAGATTGAGCTTTAACAATTGCAGGGGCACCTAGAGCAACACCTGCTACACCAGCACCAATACTGGTACTGAGAAACTTGCGGCGATTCGATTCCATTTGTCTTCTCCTATTAACCATTGATCACAGAAGATGCTCAGTCACAGCTTTTAGATACATCTTCTTGAGTCCAATGTATCTACTCAAAAACAAAGAGCGGTATTGAAAAGTATTGCTTTAGGGCATGGAAGCACTACATTAGTGCTTATGCACATTTTTATTGCATGGTGACTAGACTTTTAGACCAAATATTTAACAAAATATTCATCTGAGACAAATTTAGACTTCATTACAAAAATAAAGGAATAAATTCATGCAGCCAAAATGGGGTATTCGCGGAATGGCGGTAGCGCCACACTCACTCGCTTCAGAATCAGCTTTATCGGTTCTCAAGGAGGGTGGCAATGCGCTCGAGGCAATGATTGCTGCTGCTGCAACAATTGCAGTCGTCTACCCTCATATGAACTCCATTGGTGGCGACTCATTTTGGGTAGTTCACTCTCCCGGAAAGGCGATGGGGGGCATTGATGCTTGTGGAGCTGCCGCAGGATTGGCCACTAAAAGCTGGTATGCGGAGCGCGGTATTACTAAAGCGATTCCATTTAGAGGTGCCGTTGCAGCTAATACTGTTGCTGGAACGATCTCGGGCTGGGGCGCCGCCCAACAACTCTCTAAAACTGGCTTACGCGGTAAATTACCACTCTCACGCCTTTTGGCAGATGCCATCTACTATGCAGAAGCTGGCGTGCCAGTTACCTTTAGTCAATCAAGCTTAACTGCCAAAAAGCGGGCAGAGTTGATTGATATTCCGGGTTTTGCAAACACCTTTTTAGTAAATGGTCAGGCGCCTGCTGTTGGCAGCATCTTTAAACAAGATCGCCTAGCCAAAACCTTACGACAAATTGCCCGCAAAGGAACTGAAGATTACTACCGCGGTGATTTAGCGCAATTATTAGCAAAAGAACTTGAACAATTAGGCAGCCCACTGAGACTAAGCGATCTCCAGCGTCATCAAGCTAAGTTTATTGATCCGCTCGAGTTAAAACATAGCATCGGAAATGTCTACAACATGACTCCACCGACTCAGGGTGTTGTATCACTCATGATCTTGGGAATCTTGGATCAACTCAACCTCAAGCGTTTCAAAGTGGATAGTGCAGAGTATGTACATCACTGCGTTGAAGCGACTAAACAAGCCTTCAAGATTAGAGATCAGTATGTCACTGATCCCGCCTATATGACTAAACATGCACAGTCATTCTTGGCGCCCGCTTTCTTGAAAAAACTAGCTAAAAATATTGACCCTGAAAGAGCATTGCCTTGGGGTCAAGGTAAAGGCCCTGCAGATACTATCTGGATGGGCGTAGTTGATGGTCAAGGTAACTGCGTTTCCTTCATTCAAAGTATCTATCATGAATTTGGAGCTGGAATTGTGCTGTCAAAATCGGGTGTTAATTGGCAGAATCGTGGTTGTAGTTTTTCTTTGGATCCCAAAACCCTCAATCATCTAGAGCCTTATCGCAAACCATTTCACACTTTAAATCCAGCCATGGCTTTATTTAAAGATGGACGCTCTATGGTTTACGGAACAATGGGGGGCGATGGACAACCCCAAACACAATGCGCAGTATTCACACGCACCGCCACCTATGGCCTTGATCCCCAAGATGCAATTAGTCGCCCTCGCTGGCTATTGGGGCGTACTTGGGGGCAAACGAGTGATAGCCTAAAACTGGAATCTCGCTTTAGCCCATGGGTTGCCAAAGAGCTCCATTCTCTTGGACATGAAATTGAAATGCTAGATGCCTTTGATGAAACCGTAGGGCATGCAGGCTGCATCATTCGAGAGCCCTCAGGAACCTTGCGTGGGGGCTGGGATCCCCGAAGTGATGGAGCAGTTAGCGCGTTTTAGTAATAAATAATTTGGGTACGCGTAGGTCCCAATGTATGGCAGCTACGCGTAAGCCGAAGATGGCCAGCATACAAACCACTGATGCCTCTAGCGTGTACTGCGGTAAAAAATTAAGTGCCAACACATAGAGCGTGCATCCGATAGTCACAGGTATTGCATATAGCTCATGGGACATCAGCAAGGTTTTTCTACCAGCCAAAACATCTCGCAATAATCCCCCGCCAATAGCAGTGACTACTCCTAAAATAACAGGCGCCACTGGCAGACCAAAGCCAAGACTCCAAGCTTTGTCCGCCCCTTGAATACCAAATAAGGCAGCTCCAAGGCCATCTATATACAGCATCATCCGATAGATCTGGGGTTGAGTGAAAAACGATTCCGCTACAAAAGTTAAAACGCAGGCGCCTAGTGCAACCCAAACATAAATTTGCGAAATTGACCAAAAGGCCGGGACATCCAAAATCATGTCACGAATAGTACCGCCGCCAATTGCAGTAATCACACCCAAAACCAAGACACCAAATAAATCAACGCCACGATCGGAGATTGCTAAAACCCCTGTAACAGCAAAGGCAACTGTGGCAATCATGCCAATCCAGAAATTAATTTGATCCATGGCCTTCAGTCTAATGCACTCGGGTAAGACGAGCAATCCAGTACTGAATATACTGAGACTGATCGATATAGGAAATTCTTATGAAAACCCAGCTTTATAGTTTTTGGCGTAGCTCAGCATCTTTTAGAGTACGTATTGCCCTTAATTTAAAGGGGATTGATCATGAAATCATTCCAATTCATCTTCTTAAGAATGGCGGTGAACAAACTAGCACGCAATATGAGGATAAAAATCCCAATCGACTGGTTCCACTTCTAATTGAAGGGGATCATGCCATTCATCAATCATTAGCCATCATTGAATATCTTGAAGAAGTACACCCCAATCCTCCACTGCTACCTAAGAATGCTATCGATCGTGCTTGGGTACGCGCTCTAGCGATGGATATAGCTGTTGATATTCACCCAATTGGAAATTTGCGCGTTTTACGTTACTTAATGAAAAACTTAGGCGTCAGTGCACAAAACAAAGATGCTTGGAGTCAACATTGGATGAGGCTGGGATTAAACAGTTTGGAAAAACAATTAAGCAAATCAGCCAGCGCAGGTCGGTTTGCTTATGGCGATACACCGGGTCTTGTAGATATTTGCTTAGTGCCACAAATATTTAATGCGCTGAGTGCGGGTCTGGACACAAGCTGTTTCCCAAAATTAATGACCATCTACCGGGAATGCATGGCATTACCCGAATTTGTCGATGCCGCCTGGGAAAAACAAATTGATGCAGAAGGACTAAACCCCTCTATTCCACCAAAGAAATAAGGAGAGCGTCAGTAGTGATCCAATCGTTGTTACAAGCACCACTCTAGAAATCACTCTACCGTCTGCCATATAGTACTGAGCAAGCATATATGGCCCCGTACCAGTTGGCATTGCCGCTAGGATCACTGCTGCATTCACCCATAAGGTAGGCAGACCCAATAAAGGGTCAGCAATTAACCAGGCGATGATGGGTTGAATAATCAGCTTACTAAAACTAATACCCCATACCTTGCTCGATGCATTTTCATCTTTGCGAATCAAGAATAGTCCAATAGATACCAGTGCGCAGGGTGTGGCGGCAGCTGCTAAAAATGAAATGACTTGGGCTAGCGGGTCATATATTACCCAACCAGAGGCAGACCATGCTAATCCCAAAACTGGTGAGACCAAGAGTGGGTTAGTGGCTAAGGATTTAAGTACGCTCCAAACAATCTCATGAGACTTTTTGTGCGACAACATATCGATCTCAATCAAAATTGTCGCTAGCGCAAACAGAATAAACACTAGAAAGGTGGCGATGATGGCTGGTGCCAGGCCATCTTGACCGAGTGCCAGCAGACACAGGGGAATGCCCATATAACCGGTGTTTGAGTAAGAGGCGCTCAGGCCAGCAAAACTAGCTGCAGCTAAATCACGCCCCTGATACCAATAGAAAATCAGAACTAGGGAAAAAACAATTAAGGCGCTAATTAAAAAAGCCGCGATAAAGCCAGGCTGCCAAAGCGTCTCCCAACCGCTGTTAGCTGCAAAGTTAAAAAGTTGAGCAGGCAAGGCTAACCAAATAACAAATCGATTGAGTTCAACCGATGCATTAGCACCTAACTTACCACTCCTGCCACTTAAGTAGCCCAATAAAATGAGCGCAAATACTGGAAAGAGGACATTAAAGACGTAGATCACGCGATGAAATCTTTATTAGGCAATCTTGCGCAGTTTCGCTTGATAGCGCAGGGCATTTTTTACATAGCGTCCCGCGATATCCTTAATACCTGCAATTTGCTCGGGGCTCAGTGACTTCACTACTTTTGCAGGCGTACCCAAAATCATCGAACCATCCGGGAATTCCTTTCCTTCAGTGATGAGAGCCCCAGCACCTACGAGACAGTTTTTACCAATTTTGGCACCATTCAAAATCACTGCACCGATGCCAATTAAACTGCCGTCGCCAATCTGACAACCGTGCAACATCACTTTATGACCAACGGTGACGTCTTTGCCAATAATTAATGGGTAACCAGGGTCAGTATGTAAGACAGAGGCGTCTTGTACATTACTTCCCTCACCAATCTGGATATGGTCATTGTCGCCACGCACTACTACTTGAGGCCACACACTCGCATTGTTTTGGAGCTCAACCATGCCGATTACTTCGGCACTTTCAGCAACCCATGCCCCAGCAGCCAACTGTGGGGACTTTCCTTCTAGTTCAAATATAGCCATGACACATTATAGGTAATGGCTATATTTAATAAAGACTACCAGTTAGGTTCGCGGTCTGGGGTTGCTGAAATGCGGTGAATACTCAAATCAGCGCCCTCATACTCCTCTTCATGCGACATACGAATACCAAGGACTGCTTTTAAGAGACCGTAAACCACGATACCTCCTAGCAAAGCTATTCCAACTCCCAAGAGGCTGCCAATGAGCTGTCCCAGGAAAGTAACCCCACCTACTCCACCAAGCGCTTTGCTACCAAAGATACCGGCCGCTAAACCACCCCATAGACCACACAAGCCATGCAATGGCCAAACACCTAATACGTCGTCAATCTTCCAGCGGTTTTGTACTAAGGTAAACATATAAACAAATAGACCGCCAGCAATTAAGCCAACGACTAGTGCGCCCAATGGATGCATGAGGTCTGATCCCGCGCAGACAGCTACTAAGCCAGCAAGAGGACCGTTGTACGTAAAGCCAGGGTCATTACGTCCAATGAGCCACGCCGCCAAGGTGCCCCCAACCATAGCCATCAAGGAGTTGATAGCAACTAAACCACTAACCTTATCAATTGTTTGCGCACTCATTACGTTAAAGCCAAACCAACCTACCGCCAAAATCCATGCACCCAAAGCCAAAAAAGGAATGCTTGAAGGTGGATGTGCCGCAATATGACCCTCTTTGGTATACCGGCCACGACGAGCACCCAGCAAAATAATGGCTGGCAATGCAATCCAACCGCCTACAGCATGCACGACGATCGAACCTGCAAAATCATGAAACTCTTCGCCAGTCAGTCCCTTGATCCAGGCCTGAATGCCGTAATGTTGATTCCAGGCGATACCTTCAAAAAAGGGGTACACAAAGCCCACCAAAACAAAAGTGGCAATTAATTGAGGGTTAAATTTAGCCCGCTCTGCAATTCCACCAGAAATAATGGCTGGAATAGCTGCAGCAAAAGTTAGCAGGAAGAAAAATTTGACTAACTCATAGCCATTTTTTTCTGCCAGCAATTCTGCCCCAGAGAAAAAGTTCACGCCATAAGCAATGCTATAGCCAATGAAAAAATACGCGATCGTAGACACTGCAAAGTCGACCAAAATTTTAACTAGCGCATTGACCTGATTCTTCTTGCGAACAGTACCCAGTTCTAAAAAAGCAAATCCGGCATGCATCGCCAAAACCATAATGGCGCCGAGCAATATAAATAGGACATCGCTACCTGATTTCAAGACTTCCATTGAAGTACCCCCCCTGATAATTTGTGCATCATTATGGGGAATGCGGAAGGCATTTTTTACTGGAATTGCACTAAATAAGTGCAATTTATGGACAGGGATATGGTTTATGATCAAAATATATACACTACAAGGAGAACTCATGAAAAAAGTTTTATCAATTTTGGCTATTTTGGCCGCATTTTCTGGCTTGGCACAGGCACAGGAAAAAA
>JALRHB010000200.1 GCA_023253245.1 Polynucleobacter sp.
ACAGCGACGTGCTGTTGACAAAGTAACTAACGGAGTAACTCAGATGATTAACGATTTAGCACTCAACACCATCGACACCCTCGGCGCACTGCTCGCTCAGATCGCCGACCTCACCAAGCAAGCTGATGCCATCAAAGACGCCATCAAGGACGCCGCCAACGCAGGCGGTCCTAAGGTTGTAGAGGGTGCGCTCTTCAAGGCCACCTATACCGAGACCAATCGCGCCACCTTCGACAAAGACGCGTTCATCGCAGTCCACGGCGCTGAGGCTTACAAGCAGTTCACCAAGACCAGCGCAGTCTTCTCAGTCAAAGTCACAAGCCGCTAATAACCGGGGCTTCGGCCCCTACCAGGAGAACACCATGAATGCAACAGAACTCAGAAGCTACATCGAGTCCAAGTTCCCGCAACAGGCGGCTAAAGTCAACGGTAGGACAGATGCTGCTCGCCTTGAATTGGCACTCAACATGATTGACGTGCTCCATCAGCTTGTTAACCCAGATTGGAATGATTCAGATCAGGTCATCGCGTCTCGCGTGATCAAGGACACATTGAAGCAGCATGGCCACGACTACACCACTATTTTGTCTGCTAAGGGCGGCCTCGAATTATTGATTGAACGAGGGACATCAGCATGAAGGTGATAGTTCGCAATGGTCTTGAGCCCAGCACTGCAGTGGAGGTCACAAATGAATCCGGGAACTAGGGTCAAGACATCGCGAGGATTGGGAGTCCTCGAGAACATTCACGATGACGGCACTTGCGTGGTGCGGCTGATCAACCAAACAGAATGGCCATTCCCTGAATGGATTTTTGTGCGGCGCAATCAAGTAAAGCTTGCATTCAAACCTAAACCCGATTTAACCCAATTTGAGGAGGCACCCTTTTGATGGACGAGACTGTACGCAGTTGGCAAGACATCATTGCCAGCTATAAAACCTATGCATCCGCGGCGGACGTTGCTTATACCTGGCGCAAGCATGGCTGGGTGCCGCCGAGCAAGGAGTGTGCGGATACGATGGCAAAACAGAAGGCTTTCAGAGAGTGGTCAGCACAAATCGGAGGTGCAAATGGTTGAGTTATTGGAATATGTATGGGACATGTTGGGATATGGAAGTTTTTTAATCTTGTTTGGAGCAATTCCAATTCTTTGGAGGATTCCTCATGAGGACGAATGATCGAATGCTTTTGATCGCTGCAGCGTTAAACGGAATCCTGTCTAGGGGCGCTCAACGCTACAAAGACGGACCGTTTACGCTCGACACCGACAACCCTGAGCGAATCGCTTGTCTAGCGGTTCGTATTGCAGATCAAACACTGGAGATAGCGAATGAGAGATTATCAAAGCAAAGACGTACAAATGCAGGTTCTAATCGACTACCTGCAAGTCATGATAGCGCGTAAAGACTGGCACGGAGTTAGTGACGCTGCCAACGATCTGCGTGAGATGGAAGCTGAGATGCGTTCTTTTGACTCGTGGAAAGCGCAACGAGATGTTGAATAGTGAACAAAAAATCAATGGAGAAAAATCATGGAAGGTGCAAAAAATCAATCAGAGTTGGAAAGTTTATTAAATTTAATTTCTGATGCTCATTCAGACGTTTTACAAGAATCGTGGGATAGAAAAATAATTACGTTGTTTAAAGAATTTTCTACAATGACTATGCCGCAATGCATGCGAGAATTCATCTGTGATGAACAAATTACGATGGAAAGATTATATGAACTTAAACGTACACCACGGTTTTATCGGCAGCAAAAATGCAATGTGATGCGCTTTATTTCTGCGTACTTGCCCGCGTTAAGTGAAAAGCTTTGGGACAGTAATTTGAGTACTGATCAACTGGTTGCATGGCTTAACAAAGGCAGCATCAACACAAGCTTTCGTTTATCAGATTCTCGTAAAATAGCCAGGGAAAAAGGTGAGTTACTACATGCAAAATCAATTGATGCTCGCACAAGACTTGAATCACAAGGCTATCTTGAGAACCTAGATGTATTTGCTCGGAGAAATTGGAACCAAGTAAAAGCGGTTAGAGCACGCAGGTAATAAAGAAATGAAAAACCCGCCTTTTGGGCGGGTTCTTTAAATAGTGGTGCCCGGCTCGGACTAACGCCGAAGGCTTTGAACGGCGCG
>JALRHB010000201.1 GCA_023253245.1 Polynucleobacter sp.
TGAGGTTTGCATGGGATCTGGCTGGAAGTTTTCAGCAGAGGCGCCATGACGATCGCGGTTTTGAGAATGGGGATTGCGCCCTTTATCTTGGGGCTGAGGCACCTTCAGTCCAGCTGACTTCATCAAGCTAGCAACCCCTTCTGGAGAAACCTCTTCCCATTTTCCTCGGCGCAACCTTGGCGGAAGTAAAAACATCCCATAACGGGTTCGAAGTAAACGTGAAACGGTATACCCCACTGCTTCGAACATGCGGCGCACTTCGCGATTACGTCCCTCTGTCAACGCGACGTGATACCAGCGATTTGCGCCATCACCACCACCCATTGCTAAACGTAAAAATTTAGCCTGACCATCATCCAAAGTCACACCGCTCTTAAGTTGGGTAATGTTTTCTTGACTGAGTTCACCCAAAATACGGACTGCGTACTCTCGCTCAATGCCATAACGAGGATGCATTAAGCGATTAGCCAACTCACCTGAGGTAGTAAATAGGAGAAGACCCTCTGTATTGAAGTCTAAACGTCCTACTGCTATCCAACGCCCCTGGCGCGGCTTTGGCAAACGATCAAATACCGTCGGCCGACCCTCTGGGTCTGACTGACTCACAATTTCGCCAGCTGGCTTGTGATACATGATGACGCGTGGCGGCTTAGTCTGGATCTTGCGATGCACTTGCTTGCCATTGATACGAACCTGATCCGTTGGACCAATCCGCTGACCAATATGGGCCGGCAAACCATTCACTGAAACGCGGCCTTGAACAATCAAATCCTCCATGTCACGACGCGAACCCATCCCAGCATCAGCTAAGACCTTGTGTAACTTTACGGTGTCCTCATCATCAGCATCGTCATCAAGACCATCTAAATCAGACCATACCTCGTCTCGCAAACTCAGTGGCAAATCATCGATATTGGCAAACTGCAAACTACTTACTTCATCTTCGCTAGGCGCATCAGCATCATCATCATGACGCACGCGTTGCGCGCGACGCTCCACACCTGTTTGATGAGAAATCTCATTAAGATCCAAACCATCAGGATTTTTCACCTCCACTGGCTCAGGAGCATCTAGAGCTGCATCAAACTCGCCCGATACAACCGATGCGAATAGCGCTTCACTTTCAGCGGCATTTGGCGCAATTTTTACGCCACCACCTTCTCGAGACCCATTTGCATCAGCACCCTCCTTTCGCGCTCTATCCTTATTAAAAGGGCGCTTCTTATTAAATGGGTGTTTACTCGCGCCTTGACCTTGGCGACGAGGGCGACGCTGCCCACCCTCACGACCTTCGGTCTTAGAACCATCAACATTGGCAAGGTTTTCCGAAGCAGGAGCTATCGGAGCTGAATCGTTTTCGTTAGTACTTGTCATTAATAATTATTTTGCTTCGTCTGCTTGGTCAGACTGTGGAATCACTTCTTCGCCTGGCTCATTTAATGCTTGATCAACCTCAAGTGATTCCTGCGTAACAACTACCGTCTCAACGGTTGCAGATGGATCAAACTCGATTACAGCCTGACCTAACTGCTCAGCAGCAGCCATTGGGGCAGCATCCTCTAGCATTGGCAAGCTTTGTAAATTCGTTAGACTTAAATCGTCTAAAAATTGCTTAGTGGTGGCATACAAACCTGGACGACCAATCGTCTCTTTATGACCAATCACTTCTACCCAACCACGATCTTCAAGCTGCTTCATTACGTTACTGCTCACAGCAACACCCCGAATTTCTTCAATCTCACCGCGAGTTACAGGCTGACGATAGGCGATGATTGCCAGTGTCTCCATAACAGCACGAGAATACTTCGGTGGTTTTTCAGGGGTTAAACGATCTAAGTACTCGCGCATTGAGAGGCGACTCTGAAAACGCCAGCCAGTTGCAATATGTACTAGCTCCATACCCTTGTCTTCCCAAGCTTTTTGCAACTCGGCCAGAGCATCATTAATTTCGCCAGTAGACACATCCTCAACAAACAGGCGAGTAAGGTCGGCAACAGTAAGGGGCTCTTGCGCACACAAGAGGGCTGTTTCAATGACGCGTTTATTTTGATCGTCCATAAAATTCCGGCTACCAGGCAAGAACCTGATGAGACTTTAAAGATATATTTTA
>JALRHB010000202.1 GCA_023253245.1 Polynucleobacter sp.
GGGATTTCTCATTGAATCTTTAATGAGTAGATTAATACGTTTTAATGTTTTTTTATCTTGCTTTTGCCAGTAGATATAGTCAGACCATGCAGCGCTAGTCCAAACAACTCTACTCAGCATCTATCAGAACCTTATCTTTGGTTTGTCCTTTTCGATATTGTTCCAATGATTTCTCCAAATGTTTGACGTTAGCGGGAGATTTTAATAAATGCAAAGTTTCCATCATGCTGTTATAGGTATTCAAAGACATCACCACAGCATCATCAGCATCTCTACGAGAAATAATTGCTACGTCACAGTCTTGAACCACTCGATCGATTACTTTCTTAAACTGATTTCTGGCATCAGAAAAATTAATTACCCTCATCACCATCCCCCTTACTTGTTCAATATATTGTACAAGTTCTTCTATAGACTTGGGGTAACTACTCTAAAAAATACCCTGTCGAAGCAGGGTATTTGCTGGAAGTAAAGCGCTTACTGATCTAAAACGCAATATCGTGCTACTGCCTCACGCAATCAACATAGTATTGACTACGTCCATCGATATCCGCCTTCACTAAACCGTGAATATCAGTCTCAAATCCAGGGAAACGTTCATTGAAATCACGCGCAAAGTACAAATAATCAATGATGCGTTTATTAAACCGCTCGCCAGGAATCAAGAGTGGAATACCTGGGGGATAAGGCGTCACCAACATCGCAGTAATCCGATTTTCAAGTTGGTCCAAGGGAACACGGTCAACTTCTTTATGAGCCATTTTTGCCCAAGCCTCTGAAGGCATGATGGCGGGAACCATGTCTGAGGTATACATCTCTGTAGTCATGCGGGCAACATCACGACTCTTATAAAATTCATGAATTTGCTGGCAAATATCTTTCAAACCGATACGCTCGTAACGTGGATGCTTTGCTACAAACTCTGGGAGCACCTTCCATAAAGGCGCATTCTTATCAAAGTGATCTTTGAACTGTTGCAACTCAGTTACTAAAGTATTCCAGCGACCTTTGGTAATGCCGATGGTAAACATAATAAAGAAAGAATAAAGGCCACACTTCTCAACGATAACACCGTGTTCAGCCAAATATTTCGTCACAATACTTGCTGGAATTCCCATGGAACCAAAATTACCCTCTATATCCAAACCCGGCGTAACTACCGTGGCTTTGATAGGGTCAAGCATATTGAAATCTTTGGTGACGTTACCAAAATCATGCCAGCTAGCGTTAGGCTCAAGAATCCAATCTGACCGTTCGCCAATACCCTCTTCAGCAAGATGATCAGGCCCCCAAACCTTAAACCACCAATCACCACCAAACTTTTCATCTACTTCTCGCATCGCACGACGAAAATCCATCGCCTCTGCAATCGACTCTTCAACTAAGGTGGTACCACCAGGGCCTTCCATCATCGCAGCGGAGACATCGCACGAGGCAATAATCGCATATTGCGGACTAGTTGAGGTATGCATCAAGTAGGCCTCATTAAAGCAATCACGATCAAGCTTTTGGTCTTCCGCATCCTGCACTAAGACCTGCGAGGCCTGCGACAAACCAGCCAACAATTTGTGCGTTGACTGAGTTGCAAACATCAAACTCTTTTTAGTACGCTTCCGGTCTACGCCAATCGCATGCATATCCTTATAGAAAGGATGAAACGCAGCGTGTGGCAACCAAGCTTCATCAAAATGCAAAGAATCTACCTTGCCATCAAGTAATTCTTTAATCATTTCAACGTTGTACACAATGCCGTCATAGGTACTTTGCGTAAGAGTCATGACACGCGGAACAACGTTCTTGTCCTTAATGAACGGATTTGCATCAATTTTCTTTTTGATGTTTTTCCATTCAAATTCTTCCTTGGGGATGGGCCCAATAATGCCTAAGTGATTACGAGTGGGCATCAAAAAGATTGGAATCGCGCCCATCATGGTGATCGAATGAATTACTGATTTATGGCAATTGCGGTCCACCAAAACTACATCGCCAGGAGCAACTGTTGAATGCCAAACAAT
>JALRHB010000203.1 GCA_023253245.1 Polynucleobacter sp.
AGCAAAAAGGCAATATTGTTGGCAGATAAGCAATTACCCAAAGTTTTAGCAATTGGTACTCCAAAGCGTGCTTCAGGAGTAGAGATCCGAAAATCACAACAGCTAGCAATCGCTAGACCACCACCTACCGCCATGGCATCAATAACAGCAATGGTAGGTATGGGCAAATTGGCTAAAGGGGCTAGATAAGCATCAATGCCAGACTCATAACGAATGCCATCTTCACCACTCTGAAAGTTGGCAAACTGAGCAATATCACTTCCTGAAACAAAAGACTTTCCGCCAGCACCACGCAAGATAGCGACACGTGCAGCAGGATTCTTAGCCAAGTCCTCACAAATCTGGCGCAGCGATTGATACATGCCCACAGTCATCGCATTGCGAGCCGCTACATGATCAAAGGTAATAAAGGCAATACCCTCGCGAAGTTCAAAATCAACTTTGGCTAAAGAGACGTTGGTGGCGGTTGGGTTTTCTGACATTTGATTTAACTGAAGGCCAAAACAGGGGTCTCCAGAAACTTATTTTGATTATTGATTTATATTCATAACTATTCTGTAGCACTTCATTCTAAACATAAAAACATTGAGACAAAATGAACGCTTCAAATGCCAAACCTTTGCCACTAGCTGGTGTTAGGGTGCTAGATGTCAGTCAAGTAATGGCTGGCCCCTACTGCTGCATGCTCCTAGCTGATCTAGGCGCTGATGTCATCAAAATAGAGCCGCCTGGCACAGGCGATCAAACTCGTGGCGCCATGGGATTTAAGATGAAAGGTTCAGATAGCATGGGCTTTCTGAATATGAACCGCAACAAGCGCAGTGTGACGCTCAACCTCAAAACCGTAGCTGGCAAAAAAGTATTTTTTGAGCTGGTAAAAACCGCAGATATCTTGGTAGAGAATTACCGCCCCGGGGTGATGAAAAAACTGGGTATTGATTACTCTACCCTTAAAGAGATTAATCCTGGGCTGGTGTATGCCAGCATCTCTGGTTTTGGCCAAACTGGTCCATGGGCTGATCGCCCCGGCTTTGATTTAATGGCACAAGCAATGTCTGGCGTCATGAGTGTCACTGGCTACCCAGATGGTCCACCAGTTAAGGCGGGAGTTCCTGTTGCAGATATTGGCTGCGCCCTCTTTGCAGTCTATGGAATATTGTCAGCCTATATCGGCAAGACTAAATCAGGGGAGGGTCAATTTATCGACGCCTCTTTATTTGATTCAGCCTTGGCATTTTCTATTTGGGATACCTGTCAGTATTGGGGAACAGGCATTGAACCTGAGAAGCTAGGTACCGCCAATCATATGAGCGCGCCCTATCAAGCTATGCAAGCCTCTGATGGCTATTTTGTGATGGGTGCAACCAATCAAAAACTGTGGAAGCTTTTGTGCGACAAAATCGGGCGGCCAGAGCTCTTTGAAGATCCCCTCTTTAAAACCAATCCACTGCGCTTGGCCAATCGTCTACTACTTGCTAGAGAACTAGAAAAGACATTTGTCACAAAGACAAGTGAAGAATGGGTTGAGCTACTCCTCGCTGAAGGCATACCAGCCGGTCCAATTAATACCTACCCCCAGGCATTTGATAGTGAACACGGCAAACATCGCAAGATGCGCATGGAAATTGATCACCCCGTAGAAGGTAAAGTTCCCAATATTGGGTTTGCAGTGAAGTTGATGGGAACACCTCAACAAGTAACTAGACACCCTCCTTTACTTGGAGAGCATACCGATGAGGTGCTTAAGGAGCTAGGAATTTCTGGAAGCGAACTGAAGATACTGGAAGAAGGTGGGGCATTTAATCCCTAGCCTTAGCAATAGCAGACATCTATAGGAAAGTTGCACGCCCAAGATTGAGCATTAAGTAATTTTTCGTCTCACCCATGAATTAGGCAGTAGATCATTTATCGAAAATATAGACCTCATTGCAATAGGGAATTCCAATTGATTCACAACGAGAGATTAAGCATTCAAAGGAAATATCTTGCAACAAGAGGGCATTGAAAT
>JALRHB010000204.1 GCA_023253245.1 Polynucleobacter sp.
GACTGTCATTTATCCCACAAGGATATTTGGCAGTTTGGCAGAAATACCGTTTCACAGCCATAATTAGCCATGGTTGAAAAAGTCATCCCCATTCGTTTAGATGAAGGCAAAGGCCTCATACCATCCATACCAGGGAAACTCATCAGCCCCAATGGATTGATATCAGATACTCGTGGGCGGCCATTACGGGATCTGCGGATTTCTGTGACAGATCGTTGCAACTTTCGTTGCACATACTGTATGCCTAAGGAAGTCTTTGATTCTAACTACCCCTACCTATCTCATAGCGATCTTCTTAGCTTTGAAGAGATCAGTCGATTAACTTCAATTTTTGTTGGTCTTGGCGTTGAAAAAATTCGCTTGACTGGAGGCGAACCTTTACTTCGCAAGAATCTTGAAGTGCTAGTAGAGATGCTAGCCAAAATTCGCACCACTGCAGGCAGCAGTTTGGATTTAACTCTAACCACCAACGGCAGCATCTTGCGCAAAAAAGCGGCCGCACTCAAAAATGCAGGCTTACAAAGATTAACAATCAGTCTTGATGGCTTAAATGACAACATCTTTAAAAAGATGAATGATGTTGATTTTCCAGTTACCGATGTGCTCGATGGAATAGTTGCCGCACAGGAGGTAGGCTTTAGTAATCTTAAAGTGAATATGGTGGTCAAGAAGGGAACGAACGACCAAGAGATCATCCCTATGGCTAAACACTTCAAGGGCACCGGCGTCACACTACGGTTTATAGAATTCATGGACGTCGGGAGCTCCAATGGCTGGGATTTATCTCAAGTACTGCCATCTCAAGAAGTAGCAAATCGCATCAATGCCGTATTCCCCATTGAGCCGATTGAGGCTAATTACCCTGGCGAAGTTGCTCAGCGCTGGCGCTATGTTGATGGTTCTGGTGAGATTGGTTTTATTTCTAGCGTAACGCAAACTTTTTGCCACGAGTGCACTAGGGCACGTATTTCAACTGATGGCCAACTCTATCTTTGTTTATTTGCTAAGGAAGGTTTTGATTTCAAAACCCTACTACGCTCAGGCAAATCTGATTTAGAAATTGCCAATGCCATTATGAGCACCTGGACAAAGCGTGACGATCACTATTCTGAAATTCGTGGATCTAACACACTCATAGCGAATGGCGGCAAAAAAGTAGAAATGTCTTACATCGGTGGCTGATGAATTCGTCGAAAAAAATTACCGGGCTTATTTTGGCAGGTGGCCGCGCTCAAAGAATGGGTGGCATCGATAAGGGGCTAATTCCCTTTCATAACAAACCTTTGATTGAATCAGCCATTGAACGCCTAAAACCCCAAGTCGATAGCATATTAATCAATGCCAATCGCAACATTACTAAATATGCTCACTATGGATTTCCAGTACTAATGGACGAAACCCCAGACTTTTCTGGTCCTTTGGCTGGTTTTTCTATTGGCCTAAAACATTGTCAAACGCCGTATCTGCTGACTTCTCCTTGCGACTCACCACTTCTACCAACCGATCTTGCTCAAAAAATGATGATTGAATTAGAGTCGAAAGATCTAGACTTGGTCTTTGCCTCATCAATTGAAAATGGCAAGATTTGGGCGCAACCCGTTTTCTGCCTAATGCGCAGCAATTTACGCGATTCATTAAAAACATTTTTAGAAAAGGGTAATTTGAAAATTGATAACTGGTTTAAAGAGCTGCGTAGCGGCACAGTCGTTTTTGATAATGCACTTGCATTTGCCAATGTCAATACGCCAGAAGAATTAAAGGCTTTGGAAAAAGTATCCTCATGAGCAACTCCACTCCTTTCTCACCCAATAACCCCGCTTTACTTACACCCTCATTGCATGTTGAAGACGCACGTAGAGCGATTGCCGGTTTAGTTGATGACCTAATCGCTCAATCGCGCATCCGAAATAATGCAAACGATTTCGAAGTCGTTTCTCTTGATCAAGCCATTAATCGAATTTTGGCAGAAGATTTGCTCTCACCAATTGATGTCCCAGCT
>JALRHB010000205.1 GCA_023253245.1 Polynucleobacter sp.
AAAAGTGGTGTCAGTTAAGTCTGTAGCAGTCATACAAGCGCCTTGGATGGCAATACTATCGCCTAAAGCCACATCATCAAGGTAAGCAGACGGAGTTTCTACAAGTAGATGCAAGCCATCACCCTTAGCTTGTACGCTCTTAATCTGACCAACTGCAGTAATGATTCCAGTAAACATAGTGAGATGCCGATAAAAATGAAAATTATTAGGATATGTGTCGTAGTCGAACCTTAATTTGACTCTTTTTTACTCAAGCGTAAACGTAAATCCTGGCCAAGTAGATTGTGATCAAAAATTTGCCAATTCTGTCTTTGATTCAATTGCGCTAATGGAGAGATATTGGCCATGCCAATTCCTTCGCCCATAAAGAACGGGGCGTAATAGAGCAATAACTCATCAACACACTCTTCTCTCAAGAGAGAGCCATTGAGTTTAAAGCCAGCTTCAACATGGATTTCATTCATGTGACACTGCTGCGCTAGATAGGCAAATAATTTAGGCAAATCCACCTTACCATTCTGATTTGCCATAGCGATCACTTGAACACCCAACTCTTCAAAAGCTTTTGCTTTTTCTTGTGCGTGCGCAGACTCTAGTGATGCACAGACTAAAATCACCCCCGATTGATCGAGATGATTCAAGATCTTGGCATGAAGTGGTGTCTCTAATTGAGAGTCGACAATGATCCTCCAAGGCTGACGCTCAGTTGGCACATCTCTCACATTTAGGGTGGGATCATCCTCTTTAACAGTGCCCACCCCCGTCAGAATGGCGCAGGCTTGTGCGCGCCAACGGTGTCCATCAGCACGCGCTAAAGAGCCGGTAATCCATTGACTTTGGCCGTTTGACAAAGCAGTCTTGCCATCCAAGCTAGCAGCAATTTTCAGGCGAACCCAAGGTAAACCCCTTGTCATGCGAGAGATAAAGCCTAAATTCATGGCTTTTGCGTCAGACTCTAATAAACCGCACCGTACCTCAATGTCTGCAGCGCGTAATCGCTCTATGCCTTTGCCACTAACTAGTGGATTAGGATCGGTCATAGCAATCATCACTACAGCTGGTTTTGCTGCGATTAGCGCATCCACACAAGGTGGCGTTCTACCAGTGTGACTGCAAGGCTCTAAAGTGACATAAATTGTTGCCCCTACCGTATCAAATCCCTTAGCCTTGGCATCTGCCAGAGCTTGAACTTCCGCATGAGGGCCGCCCACTTTTTGGGTATAACCACGCCCAATGACTTGGCCTTCTTTCACAATGACGCAACCTACCCGTGGATTTGGGTTGGATAAATAAAGCGCATTTTTGGCCTGACCCAAGGCCTCGCTCATAAATTGGTGGTCGACTGCGCTATACATGGGTCTATTAAAACCGATTGTGGGCACAAGCACCAAATTTACCCATGATTAGCCTAACTAAGAGCAAGACTTTGCGTCTCTTTGAGGATCGCAGATACGCCAACGGCCCCCACTCCCTAAAATCAACTGCCTCTCTAAATACGGATATCGCTCATGGCCTAATATCAAACGATTTGCCACAAAGCCCCCGTGGGCAGTTTTAGCAGCCCCAGCAGCATTAAAGGCAATGCCCCGAGTAGCTAAATGGGGGTCCATAAATTGTTTACCTCCGCCCTTAAAAAACACTGGCGCTACGCTCTTTTGCGTCAACCAAGGACGATGTTGGCAAGCCATCTCAGGTACACCCATTTGACATGGGATTGAGACATGCCAACCCTCATCCCAAAGCCCGCCATTGAGTGGAGCAATATGGACCGTTATCCCCAAAGTTAAAGCTTGCCCTCGGGCGAATTGCGCATGGGCAATAAATTGCCTTGCCACAGAATCAATTTGCCTAGCTGCTGCTTGTTCTTGAAGTAATGGCATCGCACTCGCGGCGAAGATGGCGATGATGAGCACTACCGCCATTAACTCCAATAAGCTTCCGCCATTCTGTTGGTTGAGTTGATAAACAAACTTATTC
>JALRHB010000206.1 GCA_023253245.1 Polynucleobacter sp.
TCTGTCGAGCTAATCTTGCCTGGAGTTTTTTTTGTCGCCATTAAATATCCGCCTCTACTTCATTACCGCGCTCTTCTAACCAATCACGGCGCGCTCCAGATTCTGATTTACCCATGAGCATATCCATGGTTTTGATCGTTTCATCTTCAGTCCATCTACCTAAGGTGACCGGTAGTAAACGCCTAGTGTCTGGATTTAAGGTGGTATCCCATAACTGTTCAGCACTCATCTCACCTAGGCCTTTAAAACGAGAAATTTGCCAAGCAGATTCTTTTACGCCATCTTTACGCAATTTATCTTCAATGGCCTGAAGCTCATTGGCATCCAATGCATAGATTTTTTGAGCAGGCTTTTTACCTCGTGCCGGAGCATCGACCCTAAATAATGGCGGTCTTGAAATATGGACATGTCCAAGTTCAATAAGCTTAGGAAAATGCCGATAAAACAGAGTTAGCAACAATACTTGTATGTGCGCACCATCGACATCAGCGTCAGACAAAATACAAATCTTGCCATAGCGCAAGTTCGATAAATCAGGGCTGTCATTGGGACCATGAGGATCGACGCCAATCGCTACTGCAATGTCATGTACTTCATTATTTGCAAATAGACGATCGCGCTCTGCCTCCCAAGTATTGAGCACCTTGCCGCGAAGTGGCAAGATAGCTTGATATTCCTTATTGCGCCCCATTTTTGCTGAACCGCCCGCAGAATCACCCTCGACTAAGAAAATTTCATTCAGGCTAGTGTCTTGACTCTCACAATCAGTTAATTTGCCTGGGAGAACGGCAACACCGGAGGATTTTTTCTTCTCCACTTTTTGTCCGGCACGGGTTCTTGCTTGAGCTTGTTTAATGACCAAGTCGGCAAGCTTACGGCCGTAATCTACATGCTCATTAAGCCAAAGCTCTAAGGCAGACTTAGAGTAACCAGAAACTAAACGCACAGCATCTCGTGAGTTCAGGCGCTCTTTAATTTGCCCCTGAAACTGGGGATCTAATACCTTGGCAGACAAAATAAACGAAGCGCGTGCAAAGACATCTTCAGGCATTAACTTCACGCCCTTAGGTTGTAGAGCATGCATCTCTATAAAGCCCTTGACCGCATTAAAGAGACCTTCACGCAATCCACTCTCATGCGTTCCTCCGGCAGGCGTAGGAATTAGATTGACATAACTCTCCCTGACTGGAGCACCATCTTCAGTCCAAGCAACAACCCACGCAGCCCCTTCCCCTTCTGCAAACGAGTCGTCATCACTATTTCCAGAAGCGTATTGCTCTCCTTCAAATGGCGGAATAACTTGGGCACCATGACCAGCTTGAGCCATGGCCTCATTAAGGTAGCCTCGCAGACCTTGAGCATATTGCCAAGTTTGACTCTCACCTGATTTTTCTTGTATCAAGGTGACTTTGACGCCCGGCAAAAGAACTGCTTTTGAACGCAATAAACGAATAAGCTCTGGCATAGGAATGGCCGAACTATCAAAATACTTCCCATCAGGCCACGCACGTACCCTAGTGCCATGAGTTTTTTCTTCTTTTCCCGCAGCAACAGACTTGAGCTTTTCAATGACTTTGCCATCTGCAAAAGTAAGCGTTGATACTTGACCATCGCGCCAAACAGTCACCTCTAAACGCTTGGATAAGGCATTGGTAACAGAAACACCAACACCGTGCAAACCGCCCGAGAAAGCATATGCACCACCAGTGCCTTTCTCAAACTTACCGCCTGCATGTAGTTGGGTAAACACAATCTCAACCACTGGTAGTTTTTCAGTTGGATGCATACCCACTGGGATGCCTCGGCCGTCATCTTCAACACTCACGCTGCCATCGGTATGTAAGGTAACGATGATTTGCTTACCAAAACCCCCTAAAGCTTCGTCAGAGGCGTTATCAAGCACCTCTTGGATG
>JALRHB010000207.1 GCA_023253245.1 Polynucleobacter sp.
CTCATCAAACTGGGCTAATGATCCTAAGCAGCAGATTGCATACTTGGCAATGAAGAAGATGTCTCGACTATACTTCCCTGACGTTATTTTAGGGGTTTACACAACAGACGAGCTTATGGATGCGCCAGTAGGTGAGGTTGATGTAACACCCGAGTATGAACAAGACATCGCTGTTTCCAATCAAGATACTGATACTCGACCAGTGTTAAATGAAAAGCAGATTGAAAAAGCCATCGTTAAAATTAACGAAGGTGCATCTTTTGAGGCTTTGGTTCAAAACTATAATTTGACTGAAGAGCAATATGAATATGTTAAGCATAAAACTCAGGTAATTGAACATGCCGATGAAGCCATTATTCAGGGCTAGTCAAGTTGGCAAGTTGATGGCGTATCCTGATAAAGATACGCTGTCAGATGGTGCGCTAACCTATGTTTATGAGTTAGCAAGCCAAATGCTGCTAGATTGGAAGCCCGAACTAAATACATTTGAAATTGAAAAAGGTCGAGTTGTAGAAGATCAAACGATTGCTCTTTATAATTCTGTTTCTGGAAATTTCTATGTAAAGAACAAAGAGCGTAAATATTCCGATTTATTCACTGGTGAATGCGACATTAATGAAGATGATGAGGATTTAATATTAGACATCAAATCTTCGTACTCTAAAAAAACATTCCCTTTGATTTTAAAAGAGGGTGACAAAAAGTTATACGAGTGGCAGCTAGATGATTATATGTTGCTGTGGGATCGCGGTAATGCGGGGCTTGTATTTGGATTGGTAGACACACCAAGTCATTTAATTAAGAAGCAAGACCCTGAAGATTGGCACATTGTTGGTCATATTGATGAATCGCTAAGAATCACAACATTGTTCAAGAAGCGTGACGCAAAGCGTGAAGAACAGTTAATCAATAAAACACGTGTTGCTCAGGATGTGCTTTGCGAAATCCTTGATAAGCGTGGATTTGATTTTAAGAAATTGGAGAAATAAATGAAAATCAAAAAATCACTTCTATTCGCATTCATGTCATGGATGAAAAACGGGTCACATGGCATTGCAGAAAAGAAGAAAGTCATCATCATGACGAAAAACGGCAAGCAGGCAACAATCACAAAAGGCAAAGATGAATATTTGGAAATGAATGATTACTGCGAGCAACGCTACAGATTGTTTTTAAAGCAGTGGTTGGAGCAAGGTCAAGACTTCTTATTCGAGTTGATGGCTATGGGTATGATTTCGGTTAAGCGTAATCGTCAGCAAATCGGCTTGATGGGGGTGGTGAAATGAGTAAGTATGATTGGTCTAAAGTTCCCAATCATGTTAACTGGATTGCATCAAATGAGGGTGGTTACGCATTTGGCACACCATCCAAGCCAATTAGCGGTTATTTGCATACTGGTTTTTGGTATGGTGGCGGTGAGTATGAATTTATATTATGGCCAAATCAAAACAAATTCAATAAATCAAACTGGCGAGAAAGTTTAGAGGAGCGCCCAAAATGACCCAATCAATAGTATACCTGCTAGTGGTTTTAATACTCGTCGCGCTATTAGCAATGCGGTATTTAACCAAACGAAGCAAAAAATCAAATGGCATTATTTTGCCAAAAGATTTAAAAGAATCGCGTGCAGAATACCAAGCACGCAAAGAAGATGATCAACGGAGATTTAATAAATGAATGAACAGTTTTTGGATAAAATTGAGGATTTTTTAGAGGATGCATGTTCTCAATCGAAGATTATTCACAATAGTTGCGACAAGGATGTGCATGTTTTTAAGTACGGCCGCCAACAATTAACTTTGATTCGATTTCTCACAAAAGAAGTTGCGATTTTAAATGACGAAATGGGTCACATTCCGAATGGATTTATCTCGCATGTAATCAAAACTATTCAACCAACGGAGATTTAAT
>JALRHB010000208.1 GCA_023253245.1 Polynucleobacter sp.
CACCTGGATAGCTCAAGATCTTTTTCATCGACTGATACAGGGTGTGTGCATCCCCACCTGGAAAATCACATCTGGCGGTTCCGACATCGGGCATAAACATGGTATCCCCAACGAAGATGGCGTCGCCAATTTGATAGGCCATGCAGGCAGGAGTATGTCCCGGAACAAAAAGAGATTTCACCGTAAGGCCGCCGACCTTAATCTCTTCGCCGTCTTTGAGTAAATAGTCAAACTGAGACCCATCAACCGGGAAAGTGCTCTCTAAATTAAAAATCTTTTTAAATACGCCTTGCACCGTTGAAATATGATCGCCAATTGCAATCTTTCCGCCCAACTTTGACTTCAAGTAAGGGGCGGCTGAGACATGGTCTGCATGGGCATGGGTCTCCAAAATCCACTCCACTTGAAGATTGTTCTCTTTTACAAAGGCAATGAGCTCATCGGCCGATTTGGTTTTTGTGCGCCCCGACTTATGGTCATAGTTGAGTACTGAATCGATAATTAAGCATGGGGAGCCCGGTTTTTCATAGACCACATAGCTTACGGTCCATGTATCTGGATCAAAAAAGCCCTTCACAATTGGTTTCATTGCCATTTACCCCATCAAAATTGATTAAAAAAGTTGTTATCATTATATTAAAATATAAAATAATAAGAAACCCCCATAGTAATTAATGCGATTTTCGGTTACTTTCTAGGGCAAATCTAAATCACTGATCTGGGGGAGCAAGATGAACACAAGCCATACCAACGCCAACCAATTTGATGTTGTCATCGCCGGAGGTGGTGCTGCAGGCATTGGCCTAGCAGCTAGCCTAAAGGTTCGAGAGCCATCTCTGAACATCGCCATTATTGAACCCTCGGACTTACATTACTACCAGCCTTCTTGGACCTTAGTTGGTGGCGGCGCCTTTGATGTAAATGATAGCCGGCGTAACACTCAGTCACTCATCCCCAAGGGTGTTCATTGGATCAAAGACAAAATCACCGGCTTTAATCCTGACGCTAATGAAGTCCTGATTCAAGGGGGTGCACCTGTTAAATACCAGCAACTCGCAATTGCAACAGGGTTAAAGTCCAATTGGGATGCCATTCCAGGATTAGTTGAAACGCTTGGCAAAAATGGTGTGACCTCTAACTACAGCTTTGAATACGCCCCCTATACCTGGGAGCTTGTTAAAAATCTTAAGTCAGGCAAAGCCATCTTCACACAACCACCCATGCCAATCAAGTGCCCTGGCGCACCTCAAAAGGCGATGTATCTATCCTGCTATGAATGGCAAAAACAAGGTCATTTAGACAAAATTGAGGTTGAGCTAAATAACGCTGGCGGAGCACTCTTTGGGGTAGCAGATTTTGTTCCACCCCTCATGGAATATGTCAAAAAATATCGGGCCCAGCTCAATTTCAACACCAATTTAATTGCTGTTGACGGGCCATCTAGAAAGGCCACCTTTGCCGTTAAAGATGCAGATGGTAATGTCACCCAAGTAGAAAAGTCTTTTGATATGTTGCACGTGGTTCCACCACAAGGCCCCCAAGATTGCCTTAAAAACAGCCCCGTTGCTAATGCAGACGGCTTTGTAGATGTTGATCAATTCACCTTGCAACATACCCGCTACCCTAATGTTTTTGGACTAGGCGATTGTTGCTCATCCCCGAACTCTAAAACAGCTGCGGCTGCCAGAAAACAAATTGTGGTCGTCGCCGAAAACCTATTAGCCGCGAGACATCAACTTCCCCTACCCACAAAATACGATGGCTATGGATCGTGTCCATTGACCGTAGAAAAAGGGCGCATCGTACTGGCAGAATTTGGCTTTGGTGGGAAGTTATTACCCACCTTCCC
>JALRHB010000209.1 GCA_023253245.1 Polynucleobacter sp.
CTTTACCCGCTACTTGCTTACCAGCAAACAAAGAGCAGCCACCTGCAGCAGAGCCAGGTTTACCTTGGTAGAGAGCACAGTTATCACAATGCTGGCCAGCAGCAAACTTTGGATACTTGGCTTTATCTACTTTAGAAGCATCAGCTTTGTAACCTAAAGCAGCAGCTTGTGGATCTGTTTCAGAAACCATGGCTTGCGCTTGAACTTTGCTATTTAAGGCTAATGTGCAAGCACCAGCAGCAGACAAAATCATAAATTGACGACGACTGTTTTTCATTATTTTCTCCATGATTGGTTGATATTAATTCTTGTGTTGATAATAAGACTGCCTATTGTTCGGGCAATAGGGGTTTGTCACTATGAATCAAAACTTTATTTTCTGTATTGGCGAATTATTATGCATAAATACGTATTGATGCATATTTTTACCCTTTATAACCTACAAGGTCATGTTATGAAATACTTTTTATTGTTTGGTTTGGCGTTGTTTTCTACTTTGGCATCTGCTCAGTCAGATTCTGTGCCTGAGTTACTGCAGATAATTGATAAATCGACCAAATTTACGGTGAACACCCCTAAGGGGCCTATTGAAATCACTCGCGTCATGACTCCTTGCGCAAAAAATAAGGGTTGGTTACAGCCCATTGTGCCAATCAAAGGAGTGGTGCCTGTCGATGAAATCGATATTTTGAACGCTCTAAATGATAAAGAATCACTTGTTGTTGATATGCGAGTTGTTGATGATCGTCTTAAGGGCACTATTCCTGGATCGATCGGTATTCCATATACCGAAGTGGCTATGCGAATGGATGAGTTGGGGTGCAAAAAGCCGTTGACCGGTGCAACTAAGTGGGATTGCTCTAAGGCCAAAAAGGTATATGCATTTTGCAATGGCCCAGTTTGCCCTCAAAGTCCGATGGCCATGGCTGCAATGGTTCGTGATGGATTTCCACCTAGCAAAATTTACTACTATCGTGGCGGCATGCTTGATTGGGATGCGCTTGGCCTAACTACGGTTAAGGGTGAGTTTTAGATTTTTCTCCATCTATTTCTCTCTAAATGGAGCTTCGGCTCCTTTTTTTGTAACTATTTATAGGCGTGTCTTGAAAATTCTATTTAATATATAATATACTTAAATATATATTATTTAGTTGTTAAATAAAGTAAAGGGTGGTATGAATCAAGAACGGCTAACTCAGAAACCAGATCCATACTGGAATCCACTTCTAGCAGGAATGCTGCTTGGTTTGGTGTTGCTTGCAACGTTTGTTGTTACTGGCCATGGTTTAGGGGCAACAGGATTCACTACGCGCCTTACGGCATGGCTTGGCATGAATATCGTGCCTACTGCAACGAGCGCTAACGAGTATCTTGGTGGAATGGTGGAGGATGGTAAGCCATTGAATTCTTGGATTACTTGGCAGGTAATTGGCGTAGCCATAGGGGCATTGATTTCTGCATATCTTGCACACCGGATTGCCTTCAAAATGGATGGGGCGAAGTTCTTAGGTGGCTCAAAAAGACCATTTACTGCCTTATTTGGCGGGATCCTAGCTGGCTTTGGAGCGCGCATAGCAGCTGGTTGCACCAGTGGTCTCGGTTTATCAGGCGCGGCCGTTCTTAGTCTAGCTGGGTTTACCTTTCTATGTACATTTTTTGCGGCGGGATTAATTGTGAGTCGCATTATGAGGGCGGAGAGATAACATGCCAGAAATAATTTCAGGTTTATTGCTCGGTGCTGCTTTTGGTTTTGTACTTGAACGTGCCGGGTTTGGTAATCCAAACAAGCTAACTGCGCAGTTTAGATTAAGCGACTGGTCCGTATTTAAGGTCATGTTTACAGCAAT